>JADFNY010000384.1:2383-3614 GCA_022563115.1 Acidobacteriota bacterium
GCCACCTGGTGCGGCCCCTGTATCGCCGGGATGCCCTACTACCAACAGCTCGTCGACGAGTATGCCGACGCCGAAGACGTCGTCTTCCTGGCGATCTCGACCGATTCTGATCCGTCCGTCGTGGCCCCCTTCCTCGAGGAACGCGGCCACACCTTCACGGTTCTGTACGATCAAGGCTCGGCGGTGAACTTCCACGTCACCGGCATCCCGGCGAGCTTCGTCATCGGCAAGGACGGCCTGATCAAGTACCGAACCTCCGGGTTTCCCGGTCCGGAGCGCTACCTGAATGAGATGCGCCTGCGGATCGAGGTGCTACGGGCAACGGAACGCTAGCGAGCGAGCGGGGTGCATTTGGTGTCGGTTTCGGGTCAGATTGGTCCGCGGGCCCTCGTGCGTCGTGCTAGCGGCTCGGCGGTGCCAGCGCCTTCAACTCCTCGAACCAGTTGACGACGACGACCAGGTGGAATTCCTGTGCATCATCTGCGGCGGCCGCGGACATCAGAAACCGGTCGTTTTCCCGGTCGTAGTCGTACATCGTGCGCGCCGCGTTGGGCATGATGAAGAAGCGGTCGTCCGGGAAAAGCACCTCCCGCTCGACCTGAACCTGGGGCTCGGTCTCGAAGTCGATGTGGGCCAGCATCATGCCCTCCGGGCCGCGATAGAAAAGCTCGCGATCCTCGCGTCCCCACATCGGCGAAGCGCCGCCGTCGCGGGAGATCGCGTATCTGCGGCTCGGGTCCGGGAACGAGCGCACGTAGATCTCGTCCTGACCCGATTGGCTCTCGACGTAGGCCATCCAGTTGCCACTCGGGGAAATCATCGGGTTGCGCTGGTTGAATCGACCGCTGTCGTCGAGCAGCGAGTACGCCGTGCTGTCCTCTCCGAGCGGCAGAACGAGGATGCGCCGACGCTGCTGTCCTTCGATCATCTCGTGGGTGAGCAGCTTGCCGTCACCCGACCACGATATGGGATAGGCGCCGCCGTCGGTGTCCAAGAAGGCCTCGCTGCGCCCCGCGCTGAAGTTAGCCGGCCGCGCGTAGATGTTTCCGAGCGATCCTGCGGAGACCGCATCGCAGTTGAAGAAGATGCGCTCGGAGTCGGCCGTCCATAGAGGCGCCGAGCAGACATCGGTGTCCGTCAGCTTTTCCCACGTACCGGTGCCGATGCCGTAGATGAAGATGGCAGCGGGACTGTCGGGATCGAAGATCTCGACCGCAATCCGGCTGCCATC
>JADFNY010000052.1 GCA_022563115.1 Acidobacteriota bacterium
TGTTCTACGGCATGTCCGGGATGGTTCTGGTCGTCGTCTGCTTGAACGTGGCAGGCATGGTGCTGGTCCGAAGCGCGACACGCGAACACGAACTGGCGATGCGCCAGGCCGTGGGCGCCAGCCGAAGCCGGCTCATGGGATACCTCATGTCCGAGGCGGTCGTCCTGGCGCTCGCCGGGGGTAGTCTCAGCGTGGCGGTCGTCTACGGCGGATCTGTAACCCTGGCATGGTGGTTCGAGGGGCCCGTCCCCGACGCGCTGAGGTTGAACGCGTCGAGAGTGGCCGTCTGCATCGCGCTTTCTCTCGCCACGACTCTTGTATTCGGGTTGCTGCCGTCGATCCGCTTCAGTCGTGCGACGATGGTCACGGCGATCAAGGATGACGCCGGCGGCGGCGGCTGGCGAGTCGGTCGCGTCCATCGACTGGCGGCCGCTCTTCAAGTCGGTATCGCGCTGCCGTTCCTGGTGTTGGGTGGTCTGCTCTTCGATGGAGCACGTACGGCTGCCACCGTCGACCTCGGGTTTGAGCCCGATGGGTTGTTCGCGTCGGCGATTAGCGTCTCGGCTGCCGGATACGCGGACGAGGACGCCGGATTCTTCCTCCGCGGCGTCCAGGACAATCTTCGACAGGCCAGCGGCGTGACCTCGGTGACCGTGGCCGACGGCTTGCCACTCGACTACAACCTACGCCGCAGTTACGTGTCTCTGGTCGGCGACGAAGCGCAGGTGAGAGCACACACGAAGCGTGTCGGTGAGGGCTATCTGGCGACGCTTGGCACGCCACTGCTACGCGGTCGCGGCATCACCGACAACGACCACGCCGGAGCCCAGCTCGTGGCGATCCTCTCCGAATCACTCGCGACGCAGCTCTTCCCAGGCAGCGATGCGCTGGGCCAACGTGTCGCGTCCGCCTTGCAGGGGAATGAGAAGAAGGTGTTCACGGTGGTGGGCGTCACCGTCGATGTCGTCACGTCACAAATGCAAACCTCGCGACCCCAGATCTTCGTGCCTTTGGCGCAACACCCTGCGCCGCGGGTGTTCCTGATCGCGCGCGCCTCCGCGGATTCCCCCTCGATGACGACGGCCTTCGAGGAGGTCATCGCCGACCTCGATCCCGACTTCAGCCGGCCGAACGTCGTGACGGGTGCAGCGTTGGTTCGTGACAACATCGGCGACCTGCTCCAGCAGTCGACCCTCGCCATCGCCGTCGCCGCCGTCGCGCTGACCTTGTCGGCCTTGGGCATCTACGGCGTCGTGGCGTTCATGGTCGCCGCGCGCACGCGCGAGATGGGCGTGCGGATAGCACTGGGGGCGACTCGCCGCCGCGTCGTGAACATGGTCCTGATCGACACCTGCAAGCTCACCCTGCCGGGCCTGGCGGTCGGCCTGCTCCTTGCGATCATCTCGGTTCGGCAGACGGACCTGTTCTGGTACCGACTCGGCGGGGTCGAGCCTGTCGCCTACGCCCTCGCGGTCGCTGCGGCGCTGGCCGTTGCGCTCCTCGCAAGCCTCCCATCGGCCTACCGCGCGGCAGCGGTCGAACCCATTGACGCCATCCGCCCTTATGCTCTCGCCAGGGCTTCTGCTATGTTTTCGAGCCCTCGCTCGAGGAGGCTCCTGGGGGTCGCGACGTTCATGCGCATACGTCCAGCGCCACCGGTACCGTACGACGATCCCGGGCTGAGGAAGACCTTGGCGTTCTCCGCCAGCCAACGCTGCACGACAGACTCGGGCGTGACCGATCGGCCCGTCGTCTCCCACACTTGGGCAGCCTCCTCCTTGGCGCCAATCCTCTCCACGACTCCGCTGACATCGAGCCAGGCCAAGTAGGTCCCCTGCGCCTTCGTGTAGTCGACGAGAGGGATGTTGTCCCGGATGTAGGTCGCGGCGAAGGCGTGGTTGGCGTCGATGTACGGAATCAACTCATCCAGCCAGTCGTCGCCTTCGGTCAGCACCGCCTGGTTGGCCACCACACCCAACGTGTTCAGGTCCGCCTTCGTGTTCGACCGAACCCGCTCGAGGTAGTCCCGATTCGTGGAGAAGTACCAGGCCGCCTTCATGGCCGAGAGGCTGAAGCTCTTGCTGGCGGCCTTGAACGTGAGGCTGTTGGCGACGATGTCGCGGTTCGGGAGGCTGGCGAAAGGCGTGTAGTTGTTGCCGCTCGTGACGAAGTCGCAGTGGATCTCGTCCGCCAGCACTACGACGCGGTGCCGCAGGCAGATCTCGCCGACGCGCGTCATGTCCTCTGGCGACCAGACGTTGCCCGTGGGGTTCTGCGGATTGCAGAAAATGCACACGTTGGCGCGCCTGGCCCGGCGCTCGAAGTCCTCGAAGTCGATCTCATACCGTCCGTCGACGAGCTTCATCGGGCTGTCGTCGGGTACCGTCCGCGTGAAGCGGAGATCGCTGTAGAAGCCGCCGTAGATCGGCGACGCCATGAGGACCCTGCTTCCCGGCGGCGCGAACGTGTGAAGCGCCGCGATCAGCGCCGGGTGTACACCGGTCGTCAGTACGACTGACTCCGGGTCGATATCGAGGTCGTAGCGCCGCTTGTTCCAGTCGACGATGGCCTCGACGTACGAGGCCGGCCTCCTCAGGTAGCCCCAATTCTCGTGTTTGCACCGCTCGGCGAGCGCTCGGGTGATACAGGGCGCAGCTCGGAAATCCTGGTCGGCGATTCCCATGCCGACCTCGATCTCGGTGCCGAATTGAGCGATCGCTCCATCCCACTTGGTGCAGTCGGTCCCGACCCGGTCGTAGATCTCGTCGAAGTCGAACTTCTGCCGTTCCTGGGCGAAGTCGAAGGCTGTCGCTTCGGCCGCCGCCACCGGTTTAGCGCCGACTGCGCCCAGGAGCGCCGTCGCTCCCGCGTTCCTCAGGAACGCCCTGCGGTCGAGTCCTCGCTTCCGTGACATAGTTGCCTCCTCGTCGTCGGATCTGATGACTTCGCCCAACATCCTACGAAAGAGACGCCGTGGCAAGCTGCGACCTTCGCGATACTGCTCCGGGCGTCCACATCACCTCGCCCCTGTAAGCTGCTCCTGCCTTCCGACTACAATCCTGGCGGCTCTTTTCCTCGCAGGAAGCCGGCTGGGCGAGGCTACGAAACCATCACGCGGCGTGGAAACTGGCCGTTGTTTTCCCACGTCGTTTTCTTTGATTCGAGATCGGCTTGTACTGGCTGGACCTTGCCGTTGGTGTCGATCGCGCGAGATGTGATGGTGTGCTCCCCCGGCGTCGCTCCTTCCCACCGGTAGGTGAAGAGTTGCCACGAATACCTCGTGTTGCGCTCATCGAGAGTGGCACGATTCCAGCGCCCGTCATCGATGTGCACCTCAATCCTGTCGAGCGCCGTGCCGTCGGTGAGGGCGAAACCGTGGATGGTGTGATGGGCCGGGCCGCGCGTCACGCGGCAGATGACCGACTTGAGCTTGATGCGGGTGATGGACGTCTCGGTTGCCTTGACGCTGTCTCCGACCGCTTCGTCACGCAGCGTCACGTATTCCCTGGCCATGAACTTACCCATGAACCGGTCTCTTTGCACATGGATCTGTTCCAACCACTTCACCTGCGCGACGCCATACCAACCGGGGATGATCAGCCGCAGCGGCGCTCCCTGGTTGACCGTCAGCGGCTCACCGTTGAGCTCGTAGGCGAGCATCGTGTCGTCGCCCAGAGCGTCGTCGAGCGACAGGCTACGGGCGAATTGCTGCTCCACATCCCAGCTTCTGCCGCGCACCGTGATCGTCTCCTCCCCGCGGTCGGCGCCGAAGAAAACGACCTCCCGTCCGCCGGGCTCCACGCCGATGTCCTCCAACAGCGCCTTGAGGCTGGTGCCGCCCCAGAGGCCGTTGCTGACCAAGCCGTGGAAGCGGCGCCCGCTGTTGCCCGAGCACTCGTAAGCGCAAGCCAATTCGATTCGCGGTCTGCTCCGGATGTCGGCCATCGACATCTTCTGCGGACGTGAAACGAGCCCGCTGATCTCGACTTGATGGCTCGACCTGTTGACCTCGGGCTGGCCGTAGTGCTGGATCGTGAAGAACTCGTCCGCCGGCGTGAAAAAGTCGTTGATGTTGCGGATGTCGACGAATCGAACGATCGGGCTGGGATTCGTGACGTACTCGTCGGGCATGTCCGCGAACGGGACCAGTGTTTCTTCCTGAGCCCACGACCCTAGCGCCCATTCCGGGGCGCCCAACGTCGCCGCCCCGGCGATCACCGCGCCTCCTCTGACCACCTCTCGCCGCGTCATCTTGTTCGCCATCGTCGATCTCCTTTGAGTGCCAGCTTTGCCGACCCCTTGACGTGCCAAGGGGTCGGTCAACTTGCTGGGCGATATGGTCGCTCGCCCCCGCCGAGTAGCGTCAGGATGCTGACCGCCAACAGAAGGACGCCGGCGGCTACGATCAGGAGCCCTGAGCCTGAATCTACCATCCAGGAAACCCTCTCGGCCGGGCGGCAGCTACTTGCTGCAGTCAACTGAGTCCGACAATGGACCGCCGTATCCAAGGGCCAAGATGTTCGAAGTCGGCGATTCCCTCGAGTGTCAGGTCACCTGTAGGAGATGGTCCGGAAGTATCGCTTGTGGCCGCTGGCGGATGAATCGCAACGCAAGTTCACTACCGAGGCGAGCTATGCGTTTGCTCTTTGTTTCGCTCACCGTTCCTTCCTGCGCTAGTCCCTGTCGCTGATAGCGATTGTTCATGTTCCTTGAAAGGATGATGAAGCCGAGCATCCGTCTCCAGCTTCCAAGGGGTAGGAATTCTTTGCGACGCCAGATGTTTCGCAGCGTGTAGAACTCGTCCCATGCTCGGTGGGTGATGTCGAGAAGCTCACGTTCGCCCGGTGGACCGTCGAAATGCGGATGTCCTTCCCATACGATGCGCGGGTTTGTGGGATCGAGCCAGTAGCCGATCTCTTCTGGCGAGAGATGCTCTCGTACCCAATCGGGAGCCCCAAAGGTCTTGAGCCGTAGCGGCCCGATCCCTTTTTTGATGTTGAACCAGTCTTTGGTCCCCGGAAGAACGTTCAGGGTCGGGAACTGGCCGATGGCCAGATTGAGATCCGGGACAACATCGATCGTCTCGCGGAGGCTTCGGGGAGTGTTTCCTGGAAGCCCCATGATGACGGATCCCAAGACAAATGGAACGTACTCGGTGATCTGCGCAAGCTTTTCCTCGAGCTCCTCCCCGGCATAGTTCCACCCTTTGTCGATGCTATCGAGCCCCTCTTGTGTGACCGACTCAATGCCGATCAGCGCTCCATAAACGCGTGCCTTGTTCATTGCTCTCAGATATTCCTCGTCATCGGCAACTTCCATGACGATTTGCGTCCCGAACATCATGTCGGGCGGTGTCTCGTTGGCAAGGCGATCGAGGAATTGCAATCGTTGTTGTCGCCCTTGTTCGAGTCCCTTCCTGTGCTCGGGAGCTTTCCTGGCAATGTCCTGGACGGAGTAGGGGTAGAAGTTGTCATCGGCAAGAATGACCAGGCGAAAGCCGGCGGCGTAGAGATATTGAAGTTCGGCGATGACGTCATCATCCCCTGCTCGGCGTGGCTTGCGTCCATCCTGAACCCACACGGAGCAAAACGAGCAGCTTTTCATGCAACCGCGTACCGTTTGTACCGTTGGAGTAACGTAGCGGTCGAGATGCGGAAGAAGGTCCCAGCGCGCGCGAACGAATGCCGATGCGGGCACCAGCCCACCGTTGTAGCTCGCCTTGAGTTTTCTCGTGGCATGGTCGCGGACTGCTTGAGGCCAGCTAACTTCGCCATCTCCCTTAACGATGGCGTCGGCGCATTGGAGTCTTAGCGGTTCATCCCCCACGCTCTTGACGTGGGCGCCCCCCATGACGACCGTCGCTCCGTGGCGTTGGCGGAGTTCTCGAGCAAGCTCATAGGCGCTGAGAGCGACAGAGGTAAAAGCAGATATTCCGACGAGATCCCCCGCTCGTACTTCGTCGAACGGGAACGGCTCGATGGACATGTCGACAATACGGAGGTTCTCGATTTCATCTAGTTGCGGTGTGCATGCCGCCAGTACCGGCAGGACGCGCGATGTGATCATCGCCGACCCGATGCGCTCACTATCTCTTGCCGGCATGACGAGAAAGACGTTGAACGACTTCCGACGCGCTTGGACAATGTTCATGGTTCTTTCCTGACTTGGGCCCCAGGTGTTTGGACCTTGTGCTGGAGTGTATGCCAGCGTGCCGGGACAAGCGGAAGGCGATCAAAACGGCCTGGGGCGACAAGCACCGGAATCAGGCGAAAAAGCATGCGGGCGGCGGTTGGATACTCGATGCCCTAGCGTCGGGTCGATCGGATGAACGCCCCGCCCTGCGAGACCACCGTGCCGTAGACGTTGCCCGCTGCATCGACGGCGACGCCTTCCGGGTTCGAGCCATTGGGGTACTTGGAAACCATCCCGTTGATCAAGTAATCGACGATCCCGGTTCTCAGGCTGCCGACGCGAATCCCGGTGATCCAACCCGGGTTCTGCGAGTTCCCGAACAGGGACTCGGAGTCGGCGACGTAGATCGTGTCGTCGTCGGTGATGTAGATGCCGCTCGGCCGTCCGAACTGCCTGAGCTCTCCGATGTACGTGCCGTCGAGCTCGAAGATCTGTAACCGGTTGTTTCCGCGATCGCCGACGATCAGCCGGCCTTGAGAGTCGATGTCCACGGCGTGTGGGGTGCGCATCTCGCCGGGACCGGATCCGAGCCTGCCCCAGGAGGTGATGAAGTTCCCGTCGCTATCGAACTTCGCGATGCGTGCAACCGTCTCCGGGGGAGCGTTAAGATTCTGACCGCCGTGGCCGTCGCCCACGTAGACGTTGCCATCCGCGTCGGTCACCACGTCGTTGGGCGTGTTGAGGAGCGGGCCCCGGCCATCTCCCGGCGAGCCGGGTCGACCGAGCGTGAGGAGGATGTCGCCGTCCGGACTGAGCTTGATGACCACATGACCCATGCCCGCGCTCGCCGGATTGTTGGGGTTCGGTCCCCGCGCATCGGTGACCCAGACGTTGCCATCACGGTCCACATGGATCCCATGGGGGAAGAGAAACAACCCGCCGCCCATGCTGGCGACCACGTTGCCTTGCGGATCGATCTTGAGGATCGGATCGAGATCGGACCCGGCGCAGGAGTTGGCGCCGCATCGGTCGATCGCCCAGATGTGCCGGCCGTCGGGATCGATGTCGACGCCCGCCGTTGAGCCCCAAGTCCTGCCGTCGGGCAGGTCCACCCACTCCTCACTAACGTAAGGGTCGGGCAGGCCATTCAACGGGTAGATGTTCGGCAGGCGCTCCAGGACCTGAGCGTCGGCGACCGCTGGAGTCGACACGATCAGCGCGGCGATGGCTGCCACCACGAACGATGCTACCGGCTTCGAGAATTTCATCCTGCTCCTCCTGGGTGTCTGCTTCTGGTTGCATGGCGGGATCAAGCGACTCCTATCCTACTGCGGCGCGCGCGCCGGAGTCATGGGCGCGACGTTTCAGCGCCTGTCCGTCTGCCGCGGGGATGACGGCGCGTTCCGCTATCATCCGGAACATCATGGGACTTCGCTGCAGATGGGCGAGCTGGAGCTGCTGCCTGCAGCTAACACAGAGCGAGGAGTTTGGGATGGCCACACGAGAGGAGAGCGTCGGATTGCCGAGGACCATTGCGACCATCCTACCCTTGGCACTCCTGTGGATGTTCCCTGGTGCCATCTCCGCCCAAGAGGTAGGACCGGCACGCGGGGCCCTCGTCGTCAGCGGCGGAGGCGAAACGACGAGTCATATCATCGACCGCTTCATCGAGCTGGCGGGCGGCCCGGACGCGCCGATCGTCGTCGTGCCGACCTCGGGGCGCAATGACGACGACTACCACCAATACTGCCCGTGCCTGCGCCGATGGCGTGAAGCCGGCGCGACCAACCTGACCGTGATGCACACGCGCGATCGCGAGGAGGCGAACACCGACGAATTCGTAGAGCCGCTCCGTCAGGCGCGTGGCGTCTGGTTCAACGGTGGAAGCCATTGGCTTCATACCGACGCGTACCTGGACACCAAGGTCCACGAAGAGCTCTTCGCCTTGCTCGATCGGGGCGGCGTAATCGGGGGCGGATCGGCGGGCGCGCACATACAAGGCGAGATCATGAACGTGAGCCGCTCAGCCGAGCGGGAGTTCTCGGAACGCACGCTTCCACGTGAAGACTGGCGACGGGGCTTCGGCCTGCTGCGCGGCGTCATCATCGACGTGCACGTGCTGGCGCGTAACCGGCAGTTCGACTTGATCGGGGTCCTGGACACCAACCCTGGCATGCTGGGCGTCGCGATCGATGAGAATACGGCGATTGTCGTTCGCGGCGACCGCTTCGAAGTCATCGGCACCAGCTACGTGATCATCCATGACGATCAGCGGCAGATTCCTCCCGACCCGCCCGAGACGTGGCGCACGGTCGGCGGTCCGTTCTACTTCCTGCGCCCGGGAGATACCTACGACCTGGCCACGAGAGAGGCGTTTCGGCCTGCTTCGGCAGAGAGTCCACTCGCCCGTGTCAGGCAGGGTGGCGCCTCGCGGTAGCTCGTTCAGGGTCTTCGTCCGGTGCAGTCAAGCTAACTCGAAATCGGCGAGAAACGCGTTATAAGGCGCTCAACAGGTTCCGGGGCCGCATGGCTTCCTATTTTTTCACCTATGCTCCGCCGAGTTGTCAACGATTCGTCAAACCTCTTGCCAGCACCGATTCAATGAGTTGCGAAGTGGCCCACGGCCACGCTGATGTCCATCGCGGCGCCGATCCCGACCCCACCAGTCGGCGCGCCGACGACACCGACACGGATCCCTCGGCGCTCGAGGCGTCCCGACACGGTACGACCGACGACAAACCCGATGGCGGCCCCGACGATGACATCGGAAAGAAAATGCCGGTTGGCGTCGAGCCGTGATGCACCCATCAGACCGGCCAATGCGTAGGCCGGCACGCCGAGCTTCCACCCGTAGTCGTGCTGCAAGATCGTGGCGATCATGAAAGAGTCCGCGGTATGTCCCGACGGCAACGATAAGTCACTCCTGTGGTCGGGGCGCATCCGCCCGGTCAGTCTCTTTGTCACGGTCACGATCAGGTCCGTCACAAGAAGACCCTGGACGAGCTTGGCACCGGTGCTTCTGACTTCCGGCTGTCCCAGCGCCCGGCCTAGGAAATAGGTGGCGATGGCCGCCGGGTACATGACCCAGCTCGTTCCGATGGTATCGAGAGCGCCGGTAACGCCTCCGGAAAGGCGTTCGTCAGCAGCGAAGAAGTCGTTGGCAGCGGCATCGGCACCGAGCCTGTTGATCAACCCGCCGGCGGCGAGTCCCGTGCCCAAGATCACGAGGGTATCCTTGCTCGTCGCGAGGTGGACGAAGTCACCCACGAGGGACCTCGGAGCGAACAGCTCGCTTAGAGTGCCGACCAAGCCGGCTC
Organism: Acidobacteriota bacterium; assembly: GCA_022563115.1. Lineage (GTDB taxonomy): Bacteria > Acidobacteriota > UBA890 > UBA890 > UBA890 > UBA890. The sequence goes on from JADFNY010000052.1 coordinate 9,450, forward strand.
GCGATCGACCCCGTACCTCACTTTCGTCGCCCCTCGCGACCCCCGATGCCCCTGCCTGCACCTCGACGGTGACAGCGACATCGATCGCTGCTCGGCGGTCCAGAAAGTCGGGAGACGGGTCGAATCCGACCGCCGGTAGGACAAAGCCCTTGGTCGCCGATACGCCGGTCGGACCATTGCTCACCAGCCGTTCGACGCCAAGGAAACCGCGCCCGGTACCAACCTGGCCCGCCGCAGCCTCCTGAACAGGACTGACCTCCTCGGAGATCACGGGTCGGGTGGGAGGGGTTTGGGCGGTGACGAGGGACACGTCCCAGTACAGAATCAGCAGAGCCAAGACCGCGAATCGCATGGAGCTTCGCATGCTGGTCACTCCTGCTCACGTGGCGGCTTCCAGCTCCGCCATAATGTCCTCCAGCACCCCTACCTCGGCTGCCGGGCTGCCCGGCGCTGAAGACTACCCTATTGGGAATGGGCTGACCTATTCAATGGGGTTGTCCCTGGGGGGGTCGCGGGACTCCAAAAAACCGCTAGTGTCTTGCATCACGGAGCCAGGGAGGATGGTGTCGCATGGCATGGCAATGTCTTGGGGGATGCGCGTGGACCGAAGGCCATGGCTGCTGCTCCTCGTCATCCCGTCGCTGCTAGCTGCCGGTCCCGCACCTGCACAGGAGCCTGTCGCCGCCGCAACCGAGGCCGAGGAGGAGCTGGTCTCGAGCCCCGAGCTCGACTTCTTCGGCGGCTTTCGGATGGATCTTCTCCCCGGCGGTGGCTTCTACACCACCTACCTCGAGGCCTACGCGCCCGACACCACCCTCCTGATCGAAGAGAGCAACGGCTTCGCCCTCATCGACAACCCGCGCGTCTACTACGAGGGCGATCCGCAGGCCAGCTTCGGCTGGCACCTGGACGGCTTCGACATCGGCTCGGCGCTCAACCCCGGGGCCGCGGCCGTGCTGCTGCCGTTCGCCGCGGTCGGTGGCTACCGCCTCGAAGGGGAGGGCCCGACCACGCGAGCGCACGGCTTCAGCTTCGTTAGCCGCAGGCCGCTGCAGGACGTCTCGCGCCTGTCTCTTTCGGGCGCCATCACCAGGCTCGGCGAGGATCCGTGGGCCAGCTTCCTGATCAACAACCCGGCGACCAGCCGCGCGGTGCCGCCGCCCTCCAGCCGGCGTCGCCTGCTCCGCGACTACGCGGCCGACTACCTCCTGCACCGCCAACGCGACGACTCGGGCCTGACCCTGGCAGCCAGCTACCGCGAGGTCGGCCGCCGCTTCAACGACTTCAACGAGCGCGAGCGCACCTACGACGAGGACGGCCGCCTCCTGCTCGCCAGTGCCCGCTACCGTCGCCAGATGGCGAGGGGGCACTACGAGGTCCTGGGGGTCTACAACTACCTCGACCGGGACAATCTCCACGCCGAGATTGGAAGTTTCCCGCAGGAGACGCGGCAGAAAACCCGCCACGCCCTCTTCGCCGGCTTCCGCCTAGAGCGGGAAGTCGGGGATGTCAGGGTGTCGCTGCAGCACGAGCGTGAGAGCCTCGCTCCCTTCGCGGTGAACTTCACCAAAGAGCTCCAGGACAACGACGGCGACGGCTTTTACCCATTCTTCCGTTTCGGCGACTTCTCCGCCACCACGATCAACGTCGCCGGGCGCATGCCGTTACGGCAGGGCGGGGGCACGCGTCTGACCACATTTGCCGATCTGCGGCAGAGCTGGATCTCCGGCGACGAGGAGACCGACGCTTTCAACCCCATCACCTTCGACGGCGACCCGTACAGCGTCATCCTGTGGGACGGTGGCGGCAGCTACAGCAGCACCAACGCGCGGCTGCGCGCCGGGGTGGACGCCGATCTCGAGATCGGCCGCGGCATCTCCCTGGTCTCGAAGCTCTTCGTGCAGTACGGCCGCCTCGGCTTCGATGACTCCGGCAACAACGTCAGCGTCCTCGACCCCGGCCTCGACGTCGGCCTGCGCTGGCGGCGCGGCCGCACGAGTGCGCTCCTCGCCTACGGCACGCTGCCCTACGCGATCGAGGAGAACGTCAACTTCTTCCTGGAGCGCGGCCGCCCCTCCGGGACCATCGCCCGCTGGGACGACGACGGCAACGGCCTCTTCGACCCGGGGGAGGCGGGCAAGCCCTTCGGCTTCACCGGCGGTCGCTTCCACTTCGTCGACGAGGACCTCTCCGCGCCCCGCAAGCGGCGCCTGTTGCTGACGCTGTCGACGCCGATCTCGCGGCGCTTCCGCTTCGACCTGAAGGGCCTCTACAAGTGGATCGACGAGTCCCTCGCCGTCCGCTTCCGGGAACAGTTCGGCTTCTTCGAACCGCACGGCGATCGCCAGCTCTTCTTCTTCGACCGCCCCTTCGGCGACTTCTACCTGACCAACCCGGAGTTCGAGGACGACCCGTTCTATGCCCAGGCGCTCGTCCGCGTGCACGGCGGCGAGCCCGGCGAGTGGTTCTTCTCCTTTTCGTTCATGGCCCATATCGGGATGGGCGTCACCCGCTTCGGCAACGGCGCCGACTCCAACGACATCGGCTTCGTTGGCGAGTCCCAGGCCGACCCCAACTCGCTCATCAATGGCTTCGGACGCGTCGACGGCGATCGCGCTTACGTCGCCCGCTCCGCTTTCGGCTTCCGGCTGGCGTCCTCGCTTTTCCTGGGCGTCAGCATCAAGTACCGCGACGGCGCCCCCTTCGCCTTCATCAACAGCGTCCAGGGGCACGACCAGCGGGCCCTCTACTACGCCACCATCAAGGCGGAGGACCGCCACGGTCGCAAGGGGGGACCGCGCGAGGACTACCTCGGCGACCTCAGCGTCAAGCTCGCGTATGCTCTCCGGCTGCTGGGCCGCGAGGCGCTTCTCGGCGTCTCGTTCTTCAACCTCCTGGACGTCGGCTACGAGCTCTCCGAGCACGTCTTCTCCGGTGGCAGCCGCGATGCCAACGAGCTCAACATACCGCGCACCATGCGGCTCTCACTGACGGTGAGCCGGTAGGGTGCTGTCAAGTTAAAGTCGATTATGGGCAGCTGAGGCCTCTTGGCCGGACGTGAGACGCCCGCAGGACAAGGGATTGCGGTCGATGGATCACGCGTTTCTCGCCGATTTCGAGTCAACTTGACAGTACCTGGGAAACGATCATGCCGCGATCTGCCAGAAGGTCTTCCACATCGCGGAAGCTCAGGCAGAACCGGTCCGGGTTCGATGCGCAGGTGTTATCGGCCGGTGAGCGCCTGGCCCCGGCGCCCATACTCCGCTGACCTGATCGGGTCGCCGAGGCGGTTGTATAAGTCGGCCAGGAGGAAGTAACCGAGAACAAGCTCCCGGGTCTCCATAGGCTTCGCCACCGCGGCCGTTACCAGCTCGACCGCCCGAGCGTAGCGTTTGCCGCGATTCACGTAGTTCATCCCCAGGAACAAGAGCGCGCGCGGGTGCTCGGGATCGATCTCGAGGATACGGCTCAGGAGTTTCTCTTCGGGTAACGTCTTGCCGGCAACGCGATAGATCACGGCGAGATTGAAACGTGCGTTGGTGTCGTCCGGCGAGTTCTCGATCTCTTGAAGATATTCGTTGGCGGCCTGCATTGATCTGCCGACTGCCTCGTGGATCTGCGCCAAGGTGAAATGCGCGCCGGGGATCGAATCGTTGATCGCCAAGGCGCTTCGAGCGTTCTCCTCGGCAAGGTCGCGCTCTCCCAACTGCAAGTACACCGCCGCCAGCCCGGCGTAGGCCGCCGATGGCGCGGGGTTGAAGCGGAGACAGTCTTCGAAATATCCGACTGCCGCTCGGTAGTCGGCCTGGGTGCGGTTGATGTCCCCCAGCGTGCAGTAGATATCGGAGCTCGAATCAACGAAGGCGAGCGCGTCCAGCATCGTTGTCTCCGCCTCCGCCGTCAGCCCGCGGTCAAGCTGCACTTCCGCGAGGAGGATGTAGGCATA
>JADFNY010000385.1 GCA_022563115.1 Acidobacteriota bacterium
GCCCGCGCCTGGCGCCGGGCGTCGGGCTGGCGGTCGGCGGGGAACGCATAGACTGGACCGGTAACCGCTATCTCAACGCGGTGTTCGACTACTCGCGGACGCTGAAACTCGGCAAGCTGCTCGACCCCGAGGCCGACTTCCGCGTCTTCTTCGGGCCCGCCCTGCTGCTCGCCTGGCGTCGCATGAGCCGCAGCCGCCAGGCAGGGAGGCCGTCGATCTATTACTGTTGGGAGCCGCCCCGCGCCCTGTATCAGGATCGCGAAGAGGTACTGAGCCGCATCGGCTGGCTACGGCTTCCGATCGCCGCGGGGCTCGCTGCCTACCGCCGTCTGGACAGGCACATGGTTGACGCCGTCGACGCCGTGATCACCTCGAGCCCGTTCGCGGCGAGACAGATCGAGGCCTGCTACGGACGTGCCGCCGCCGTCATCACCCTGGGGATCGACCGCGACCGGCTCGATGGCGGGCGGCACGAACCGCCGGCCGGACCGCCGCGCTTGTTGACCGTCAACTATCTTCACCCCCGCAAGCGGGTGGACCTGATCGTTCGGGCCGCTGCCGAGCTGGTGTCACGCGCCGAGTCTTCCGAGGCTGCGGCGGCCGGACCGAACCGAGCTCCGCTGCTGACGATCGTCGGCGACGGCCCGGAGCGCGATGCGCTCGAGAAACTCGCGACCAGCCTCGGCATCGCCGACAACGTCGAGTTTGCCGGCTTCGTCGCCGACGAGGAGTTACCCCGTTACTATTGGGACGCGACGTGTTATGTGCACGCGACGCGCGATGAGTCGTTCGGGCTCTCGGTCATCGAAGCGGCGTATTGCGGCCGACCGATTGTCGCGGTCGACGAAGGTGGTGTGCGAGACACCGTGGAGGAAGGCGTCACGGGGTATCGTGTCGGCGCCTCACCGGTAGCCATTGCGGACGGCATTGCACGGGTTTTGGCGACGCCTGATCGGGGGGCGCGGCTCGGTGAAGTCGGGCGTGCCAAGATCACGACGGAGTTTCGTTGGAGCCGCGGTGCCGACGACGTGCTCGGCGTCGCGAGTCGAGTTGAGGGCGGATGGTCAGGGCGCGACTAGCGAACCAGAGGCGTGGGACGTTCGGGGAATGGGGGCTCCTCGTGCTCCTTGGCGTCGCTTCCTTGCTCCTGTTCACGCCGCGCCTCTACGGCGTCGACGAGATCAAGTACTTCGCTCCGCTGCGCTCGGTGTACTTCGACGGTGACATTCACTACGAGAACGAGTACGCGTATTTCATCGAGCGCGATCCCGTCGCCCACGCCGGCCTCGTGGCGCTGCGCGACCAGGTGACCTCCACGGGCAGGCGGCTCAACGACGGGCCCATCGGATCGGCGCTGTTGTGGGCGCCGTTCTATGTCGCCGCCGACGGTTTCGTCGTCGTCGCCCGCTGGCTGGGGTCGGACGTGCCGCGCGACGGTTTCAGCTGGCCGTACGTCTGGGCGGTTTCGTTCGGGTCTTTGTTCTGGGGAACGATCGGGCTCTTCCTTACCTACCGACTGTGTCGCGAGTACGCCGACTCGAATTCCTCGACCGCGGCGTTGATCGGCATCTGGTTCGCGACTCCCGTCGTCTTCTACCTCTACATCACGCCGCCGATGGCGCACGCTAACTCGCTGTTCGCGGTGTCATTGTTCCTTTTTATCTGGATCCATACCCGCGACGAGCGCCAGCTCTGGGAGTGGGGCATTCTCGGTGCCAGCGCCGGGTTGATGGTCCTGGTTCGTGAGCTCAACTGGCTGATGCTGCTGGCGCCGGTGGTCGACGAGCTCGGCGAGGCATGGGACGCCTACCGGGTGGCCGGCGTCGACAGTGCCTTGGACTCTCGCGGCCTGTTTGCCACCTGGTGGAACCGCTTCAAATCGCGAGCCGGCGGCTACGCGGTGGCGGCGGTGCCGATGCTCCTCCTGGTCACGCTGCAGCTCGTCGTCTACCGGATGCTGCACGGGACCTTCGGCCCGCCGCCGTTCATCGTCGACAAGTTCGAGAGCCTACCGATCCACGCCGGCGAGGTTCTTTTCTCCGGCTTTCACGGTCTGTTCTCCTGGTCCCCGATCACCCTGATCGGGGTGCTCGGGTTGCTGGCGCTGTCGGCCCGCAGCGGGCGGGTGGCGCTGGCGCTGGCGGTGGTGTTCGTGGTCCAGGTGATGATCATCGGATCGTACGACACGTGGTGGGGTGGAGCATCGTTCGGCGCCCGTCGCTTCATCAACTGCATGCCGATCTTCGCCATCGGCCTGGCGTCTCTGCTCACCGGCCTACGATCGCGCGCCTATCGCGTCGCGGTTGGGGGCATCGTGGTGCTGATCCTGTGGAACTTCGGCCTGGCGGTGCAGTACAGCACCGGTTTGATTCCACGCGACCAGCCGGTGGCGATGAGCACGATCGTCCGCAACCAGTTCCTCGAGGTGCCTCCCCGTCTCGCGGGGATCGCCTGGCGATTCATCACCGATCGCTCGTCGTTCTACCACACCCGATCATGAGCCCGAGCTCGCCGGACGATCCCGTCGCCGTCGGTTCGGTATCCGGCGTCGAGGGCGCCGCGATCTGGTTGGTCACCGACGTCTATCCGCCGGGTTGCGGCGGCAGCGGCTGGAGCACCCACGCCCTCGCCCGCACCCTCGTTCATCGCGGCCATTCAGTTGAGGTCATCAGCATCGACCCCGGCGCCACCGGCGTCAGCCAGCGGGTGTTCGACGGCATCCACGTCGTCGAGGTCGGGGTTCAGAGCGCCCGCCGCAACCCCTTGCGACGGCTGGGCGGGCGGGACTACGCCCACAACCATATGGAGCGCTACCTGAACGAGCGCCTGCGGAACGACCGCGATGTCCGCATCCTGCACGCACAACACCTGCACAGCGGGGCACCGACGGTGGCCGCGGCGGCGCGCCACGGTCGCGCCTCGGTGCAGACTCTGCGCGACTACTGGCCCGTTTGCCTGCACGGGACGTCATGGTGGCACGGAACGGAGTGCAGTGGCTGCACGACCGCCAACCTGGTCGGCTGCATGAACGAGTACTGGCGGTGGCCCGTTCCGTTGGCGCGGCTCATGGTCCCGTGGGCGCGGCGCCGGCTGGGATCCCGTCGCGCCGGAATCGAGGCGGCCGGGCGGGTGATCACGGTGAGCGATTGGGTTCGACGGCGCATCGAGCCGGAAGCACCCGCGGCGCGGTACGAGGTGGTTCCCAACATCGTCGACGCCGACGAAACCAGGAGCGCTGCGGCCGGCGCCGACGATCTCGAGCACCCGCCGGAAGGGACCTACCTCGTTGCCGCCGGAAAACTCGTGGCGACCAAGGGGTTCGATCAAATGTTGTCGGCTCTCGCCGCCGCGGGCAGCTCGGCCCCGGTGATCCTCGCCGGCTCGGGTCCCGAGAGCTCGCGTCTTCGGCGGCAGGCAGGCGAGCTCGGCGTCGACGTCGTGTTCCCCGGTTGGGTTGCGCACCCCCGATTGCTCCGCCTCATTGCCGGCGCCAAGGCTTTTCTCCTGCCGAGCGCATGGAGCGAGCCGCTTTCACCGCTGCTCCTCGAGGCGCTGGCTCTCGGCACACCGGTAATCACAGGGCGCAGCGGCGGCAACCC
>JADFNY010000053.1 GCA_022563115.1 Acidobacteriota bacterium
AAAGACGAGAAGCATGACCATCAACGTGATCAGGAGTGCCGCGCCGCCTTCGTCCGCGAGCTTCAGAAAGCGCTTCCGGGGGTCGAGAACCGCCGATCGATTAGTCATTTTTGATCACTATTAGTTAGGAAAAGATAGATTTACTTATCTAAACCTCTAATAACAGGTAATATATCACAAAAATTACATGATCAATCAATATCAATCGTTAAAACTTATTAAAACTTATTAAAAGACGTTCGAGGCCTTTGTCCTGTCGATGCCTGGCGCCTCGAGGCGGATTCCCGGCGGTTATTGGCGCGCGTGGTACCAGTTGGTGATGTCGGCGCCGGTGACGAACAGCATCGGAACGGAGCCCGGCATCCCCGGCGGCAGGTTGTTGCTCAGGTTGGCGGCCTGGAAGATGCGCGGCACCTGGTTGCCCATATCGAAGTAGGTGCTCACCACGGCGCCGGCGACACGGGTCTGCTTGGCAATCGTGGTTTGCCCTTCGGCGTACAACGCCGCCATCACCTTGATCCAGCTCTCGCCCGGTCCGTTCGCCAGGTCCATGTCGTCGTCGGCGATCAGCCCGAGGTTGTTGACGTCGGGGTCGGTGGTGTCCAGGTACTTCTCTTCGGGCATCAGGTCGCCGTGAATCCGTATGTCGCCGACAGCGTAGATCGTTCCGGTGCCCTCGTACTCAACGCCGTCGTGTTTGGTTGCGATATCGAGATCGCCTACGACGCGGATCAACCCTTCGATCGTCAACCTCCCCGATTCCCGATTCCACCGCGCCCGGTTTCCGGCCCCGTCGTCGAAGTCGAATGACGGGGTGTTGTCGGAGATCTCGTCGACCGGGATCGTGAAGGCCTGGGTGTTGAGGAAGTCCCTGTGGGTGGCGTACAACGTGTTGGTTGCAAGGTCGTAGTAGGGATCGTTCAAGCTGGGGAAGTCGAGGCCCAGGGCGTCGTAGCTCCCGGTATCCGACGGCTTGATTTCCGCCGAGCCCGAGAGGTTGACGTCGGCGTCGTGGTAGAAGCCGTCGAGCTCTTCCTTATAGCCGTTGCCGCTGACGTCCTGCTCGCCCCACGATGCGTTGCCGCTCAGGTTGATGGTGCCGTCCTTGACGCGAATCTCGGCGCCGAGGCTCTGTACCAACTCGCCTTTGTACGTGACGATCGGAACCGGCGGCAACTTGCCGGCGTCCATACCGAAGTTGTCGTTATCCGACGCGCCCCGATAGTGGTTGAGCACGAACGCCGTACCGCCCATGTCGGTGTTGGTCGCCGGGTCGCCGGCGATGTGAACCGAGCCGCGGATCTGCACGTTGCCGTTGATCGCGTTGCCCGCCTGGCCGGCGCCGCCGAACAGGGCGTTGTCCCACACGGTGAGGCGCCGCACGATCAGGCGCAGGTCGGAGCGCAGGCTGGCGGTCGACGGTTCCACCACGCCGCTGGCGCCGTGGGCGCCTATCGGGATGGTGAGCCAAGCTTTGGTGCCCGGACCGTTCGCCGAAACGAGCGAGGGCGGCGGCATGAAGATCTGGCGCGTGAAGCTGCCGTCGTCGAGGATGACAGTCCCACCCAGGCTGTAGTATTGCGCCACCGGGTTCCCGCTTCCGTCATCCTGGTAGTTGACCGTCATCCCGTTGATCGTCGAGCTCATCGGCAGGGGATTGGCGAGGACCATCGGAATGTTGGAGAAATCGACCATGTCGCGCGCCCAGGTCGGATCGGCGAGCAGATCCACCGCCACCCGCTCGAGCCCGGCGTCGGCCTGCCAGAGCGCCGCGCCGCGGCTCCGATAGTTCGCCGAGCTGGTGATCTCGGTGAGCATGCTGGTTGCCAACGCGGTGCCCAGCACAAAGACGAGAAGCATGACCATCAACGTGATCAGGAGTGCCGCGCCGCCTTCGTCTGCGAGCTTCAGAAAGCGCTTCCGGGGGTCGAGAACCGCCGATCGATTAGTCATTTTTGATCACTATTAGTTATAATCCACTATGTAAACAGGTAATAACACGTAATATATCGCTGAAATACTTATATAAGTCAATAAAAATCTTCATTAATTATTAAAAATCATGAAAAGATATTTGAGGCGCTTGCATTGGCAAACGTTACCGTTGCAGCTCAGCCCGCGAACCGTCGGCTACAGGTACGATCCTCGAGCGGTGGTTATTGCCGCGAGTGGTACCAGTTGGTGATCGCCATGACCTTGATCCAGCTCTCGCCCGGTCCTGTGGCGAGCTCCATGTCGCGATCGGCGATCAGGCCGAGGTGGTGCATCGAACCGGCCCCACTCGAGCTGAGATAGTCACCCGTCGGCATCCGGTTGCCGTGGATGCGGATGTCACCGGGAGCATAGAGTGCGGTCGATTAGTCATTGTTGATTATTATTAATTATAAAAAGATAGATAAACTTATGATTACACTTGATAACATGCGAAATATCATTAAAATGATATTGTCACTCAATACCAATCGCTATAACTTATTAAACGTTACGTAAAGACGTTTGGGGCGTTTGCATTGATGAACGTCTACAACGCTCATACTGAGGGATCATGCGAAGCACGCAAGAGGTCACGGCAGGTGGCGTGAGAATCGAGGCGGGGTTCTCTCTCATCGAGGTTCTGGTCGCCGTGTTCATTGCCGGGCTCGTCTTCCTGATGATGGCGCAGCTGCTGGGCGTCGGCGTCGAGGCAAGCCGCTCCGCGTCGGACATGACCAAGGCCGCTGCGCTGGCCAGCGACCGCCTAGAACAGATCACCCAGTCGGAGTACACCGATCTCGTTCCCGGTGGCGACATCAACAACGACGTCGGCGGATTCTCGGAAAACCTCGACGTCGACGTCGACGGCATCGACGACTACGTGCGCCGCTGGGAGATCACCGACCTCGGTTCGGAGATGCGCATCCGGGTACGGGTGATCTCGTTGCTCGACGTGATCGGTCCTCCGAAGGAAGCTACCTACGTATCCCTGAAGGCTAACCGGTGATCGCTATGCGTTTTTTCGAGGTCCGTAGGATCGCCCGTGAACACACGGGCTACTCGTTCGTCGAGCTGCTCGTCACAATGACCGTTTCGCTGTTCTTGATCGGTGCGCTCTACTCGGTCCTGTTCCAGAGCCAGGCGACCTACGCGGCGCAGGAGGATCAAACCGCCTTGCGTCAACAGGCGCGCGTCGCCATGGACCAATTGGCCGATATGCTCCGCATGGCGGGCTACAACCTCGGTAGCGCTCCCGAGCGCCTGACCTATGCCGGTACGACGGAGATCACGTTCGCGGCGGACATCGACGACGGCGACCCTGCTATGCCGTGCGGAAACGCCGACGAGACCGCGATTGGCGGCGGCGCCGAGCGAATCCGATATCGGTTGCAGGGAACGAGTCTTCTGCGGACGATCGATTGCTGGGACGGCGGCGCCTGGGGCAACGAATACACCGATCTCGTGGCAGCCACCGACGTACAAAACACTCGAGCGATCTTTCGCTACTTCGACGAGGACGGTGCCGAGCTTTTGCCGGGCGGCGGGACGTTGAGCCTGCTCGATCGCGAGCTCGTTCGCCGCGTCGAGATCACGCTGGACCTGACGAGCGCCGACAAGCAGGTGCTCGGCGATCCTTACGTCGACTTCGAGCTCCGTACGAGCGTGCGACTCCGCAACGCCGAGTTCTGACCCTCCAGGTTGGCCGGACTGATTCTGACGATCGCCGCCGAATTTCGTCCGCCAAGAAGTGCTAATTAACTAGCACCTGTGTTAGGGTGACAGCTTCGAACCTCGCGACTCCCCGGTTGCAACGAACGGAGCGGACCATGCAGACGCTCGCGCAGGACTTGCGCTACGCGCTTCGGAACCTCAGACAGGCACCGGGTTTCACCGCCATAGCAATCGTCACGCTGGCCCTCGGGATCGGTGCCAACAGCGCCATCTTCAGCGTCGTCAACGGCGTCGTGCTCAGGCCGCTCGAGTATCGCGAGCCCGACGACCTCTTGTTCATTACCAGCAATTTCCCCGGCGAATCGTACGGCGAGCAGTTCTGGATGTCCGCTCCCGAGTATCTCCAGTATCGGGAGCAAAGCACTTCGTTTGCCGACATGGGCGTATACACCACGGGCGAGATCAGCATCACGGGCACCGACACGCCCATTCGGGTGCCGGCAGGTTTCGCCTCGGCGAGCTTATTCACCACCCTCGGCGTCGAACCGGCCGTCGGGCGAATTTTCACACCGGAAGAAGATCTGCCCGCTGGCGACCCGACGGTGCTGCTGTCCTATGAGTTGTGGATGAGCGCCTTCGGTGGGCGCGATGATCTCGTCGGCGACACGCTTCTGGTAAACGGCGCGCCGCGCACCGTGGTCGGCATCATGCCACCGCGCTTCGACCTCAACGACAACGGCGTCCAGGTGTGGACCTTGCTGCAGCTCGATCCGGAGAACCCGGGAAGCCAGTTTTCGCACTACCTGTACGGCGTCGGGCGGTTGCGCGAAGGCGTTGTCTCGCAACAGGCGCAGGCCGAGCTGGATGTGCTGGTTGCCGGCTGGCTGGAAACGTACCCGGATGCGCACATCCGTCCCGACGACCATGAAATTCAGTTCGAGCCTCTGATGACCCAGGTTGTCGGCGACGTGCGGTCGGCCTTGCTGACGCTCTTGGGGGCGGTCGGATTCGTGCTGCTCATTGCCTGCGCCAACGTCGCCAACCTGTTGCTGGCGCGGGCCGAGTCACGGCAAAAGGAAATCGGCGTCCGCACCGCGCTGGGCGCCGGGCGTGGGCGCCTGCTGCGCCAGTTCGTCACCGAGAGCATTCTGCTGGCGCTGATCGGCGGCGTGCTCGGCCTCGTTGTCGGCAGATGGGGTCTCGCCCTGCTGCTCTCTTCCAATGCCGGGAGCATTCCACGGCTCAACGAGATCAGCCTGGATGCTTCGGTCTTGGGGTTCACGCTCGGCGTTTCTGTGATCACCGGTTTGTTGTTCGGGCTCGCGCCGTTATTGCACCTCACGGCGGACAACCTGACGGCGGCCCTGCGCGAAGGGCGGGCAACCGTGGGTAGGGCACGGCATCGATTGCGTCAGCTTCTCGTGGTTTCGGAGATCGCCCTCACCGTGGTGCTCGTGATCGGCGCCGGCCTGATGCTGCGCAGCTTCTCTGCATTGCAGAGCGTCGATCCAGGCTTCGATCACAACGGCTTGCTCACGTTCCGGTTGTTCCTGCCTTCCACCACCTACGCAGGGCCACCGGAGCAGGTGTCGTTCTACCGGGATTTGAAAGAGCAGCTGATCGAGATCCCGGGCGTCGAATCGGTGACGCTGATGAGCGGCTTGCCTCCCATCCGGCGGCTCAACGCCAACACCATGCAGTTCGAGGGCATCCAGTTCACCGACGAGGGGCCGCCGTCGGAAGTCGACTACTTTCAGTTCATCGCGGACGACTACTTCTCGACGATGGAGATTCCGTTGCTCGAGGGCCGGGTCTTTGCGGCCAGCGACAGCGACACTTCCATGCTTGCCGCCGTAGTCAACGAGACGATGGCGAACATGTATTGGCCTGAAGGTGCGCTGGGACGCCGCCTCCGCCAGGGTGGCAACGTGCCGTGGATCACCGTCGTCGGTGTGGTCGCCGACGTGAAGAACGGCGGCATGGATCAACAGGCCGGCACCGAGCTGTATTTCTACGTGCCGCAGGTCGCTGCTTTGGGATTCGGGCAGTCGACGATGAACCTCGTCTTGCGCACCACCATCGATCCGATGTCGCTGAGCGAGCAGGCGCGCCAAACTGTGTGGTCGCTCGACCCGTCGCTGCCGCTCACGAACCTGCAGACCATGGACGACGCGGTGTTCGGTTCGATGGCCCGGCCGCGCTTCCTGACGCTCCTTCTCGGTGTATTCGGCGGCATCGCGCTATTGCTGGCGGCGGTCGGTACCTACGGTGTGATGTCGTACTTCGTCGCCGAGCGCCGCCGCGAGATGGGGATTCGAATCGCTCTCGGTGCCGAGGCCGCCGGCGTGCTGATGCTGGTGATGCGCCAAAGCTTCAAGATCGCTGTTTTCGGATTGGTTGTCGGTGTCGGCGCGGCGCTGGGGTTGAGCCGGTTCGTCGAGTCATGGCTGTTTGGTGTCTCGGCGTTCGACACGACGACGTTCGTCGCGGTTCCTGCAGTTCTGGCGCTGGTCGCCATGGTTGCCTGTTTGGTTCCGGCGCTGCGCGCCACCCGGGTCGATCCGATCGAGGTCCTGAAAGCGGAGTAGATACCCACCGTGTTCCGGACTCTCCGGGTTGCTAGTCGCGCGGTACCTTGCTCATAGCGCGGTGAGAAGCAGTGCAACGGAGCGTGGAGGTGTGTCGTGGCTTGTCATGCGTCTATTATTTTGCGCCTACTCAAGGACAAGAAGCAGGACTGGCAGGGGCGCACCCACTTTCTAGCGGTCGCCGCCACCTCCATGCGGCAAATCCTCGTCGAGCGGGCGCGTGCCAAGCATACGGCAGGCGTGTATGGCGTGGCCTTTCGACGCCGACATCCCGCCGAAAAGGAACAGGGCGCCGGCGACGTCGAGCACGTGGTCGACGTAGAAGCCGTACCGCGGCCGCTGCTGGTTGCGCACGCGGGCCACGGTTCCGTCGAGGCTGTCGCCGAACCAGTTCGTCGCCAGCGCCGCGATGACCCCGAGCAACAACCAGCTATTCCAGCTCGCCCCCCCAAAGGCGAGCCCGGCAGCGAGCATCGACGAAAGCCCCAGCAGCGACAGGTGATCGGAGCTCACCTGCTTCGGGAGACGCTCGGCAATCCACACCAGCAGCCGTTTCTCTGCGGCGGAGAGCAGGCTGTCGTGCTCACGTTCGTGGGGCTTCTCCGTGGCGGTCGGGGGCATGGCGCCTTCCTTTCGTTGATGGGCACACTCGTCCCGTAATGTGAGAACGCACCGGAAAATGGCTCACGGACGAGGCGGCGATTCAATCGCGTACCGGAGGATCGTCAGGCCGATAGGGTTGATTCACGCCGCAGAAGGGGAGTCCTCCCGAAGTCAGCGACCCGACGGCCGGGGTCGGCCGAGGGATGAAATCGGGAGCGCGGACCGGTAGGCTCGAAGATCCCCCCATCGTGGAGGCAGGTAGGTGGAGAAAGTCGCGCTCAAGGAGTCCGTCGGATCAACGGCTCTCACGAAATTCCGTGATCCGGACGTCACCGTAAAAGGGGAGCCAAGGGCTTTCGTCAGATTCGAGCGACTCGACACGCTTTGGTTCAACACCGGCACGCTGTGCAACATCGAGTGCCGCAACTGCTACATCGAGTCGAGCCCCAGCAACGACCGCTTGGCCTACCTCAGCGCCGCCGAGGTCGGACGCTTCCTCGATGAGGTCGACGATCTGGCGCTACCCACCAGAGAGGTCGGGTTTACCGGCGGTGAGCCGTTCATGAACCCCGAGCTCCTGGAAATGGTCGAGGGCGCGCTCGTCCGCGGGCTCGAGGTACTGATCCTGACCAACGCGATGCAGCCCATGATGCGTCCCCACATCCAGGAGGGCCTGGTGCGCCTTCGGGGAATGCACCTTGACCGCCTGAAGCTGCGCGTGAGTCTCGATCACTTCACCCAGTCCTTGCACGACACCGAACGTGGTCAGGGCTCTTGGGAGCGTGCCCTCGAGGGCACCAGATGGCTGGCCGCCAACAGCTTCAAGCTCACGGTCGCCGGGCGCACTTGCTGGGGAGAAGACGAGGCAAGGGCGCGCGCCGGCTACCAGCGCCTATTTTCCGCCGAGGATCTGCCCGTGGACGCCGCCGACCCGGAAGCGCTGGTCCTTTTCCCGGAGATGGACCCGACGGCTGAGGTGCCCGAGATCTCGGTCCACTGCTGGGAGACTCTGGGGGTCGACCCACGAGCCATCATGTGTGCCAGCGGCCGCATGGTCGTGAAGCGCAAAGGGGCGACAAACCCCGCGGTGGTCGCCTGCACGCTGTTGCCCTACGACCGACGGTTCGAGCTCGGCGACACCCTCGAGGAGTCCCTCGGCACCGTCAAGCTCAACCACCCGTATTGCGCCATGTTCTGCGTCCTCGGCGGTGGTTGTTGTTCGGCCGCGTCCGGTTGACCCCTCGGCCGTTTATCACCCGACTCCTGGGCTGAAAATATCGCCGCCTCGCCGAATGCAGCAAACCCGACCGGCGCCGGGAACCCGGCTTGACACTTGAGTGGTCGTTCAACGTATAGTGGAGGCGATTTGAACGATCATTCAAGGAGGCCGACGTGATCAAGAGCGGGAACGCCACAATCTTCGTCAACGATCTAGACCGGGCGGTGCGCTTCTACACAGAAACGCTCGGCCTCTCGCTGCAGTTTCGCGCCGGCGACCACTGGGCGCAGATCCAGGCCGGCACGACGCTGGTGATCGGTTTGCACCCCAAGGAGGGGGGCTGGGGTCCGGCCCCCGGGACGCCCGGTTCGATTCAGATCGGGCTTGAAGTCGACGAGCCTCTGAGCAGCGTCGTCGAGACGCTTCGTGGCCGCGGTGTCGCGTTTGACGGCCCGATCGTCGAGGACGACCCGGTGCGTCTCGCTTTTTTCCGCGATCCCGACGGCAATTCTCTCTATCTGGCGGAGTACGAGGGCGAGGGAGCAACGAGTTAGCTGGTGCGCAGGAACGATCCGGTCCCGACGCGCGACCGCATCCTCGATGCCGCCCAGCGGCTGTTTGAGGCTCAGGGATACAACGCCACGGGCGTCGCCGAGATCCTTCGCGAGTCCGGTGCCAACAGCGGCAGTCTGTACCACTTCTTCGGCAGCAAGGAGGACCTGCTCGTCGCCGTCCTGCGGCGCCACGTCGAGCGGCTCGACCAGGACATTCTCGGGCCGGCGGCTGGACAATCCGAGGACGCGGTCGAGAGGGTGCTGGCGTTGTTCGACGGTTATCGACGTTCGCTTCGTGCCTCCGATTTCCGCAGCGGCTGCCCGGTCGGCGATCTTGCCCTCGAGGTCGCGGATGTCTCTCCGGCGGCGCAAGAGCAGGTGGCCAAGTACTTCGACGACTGGTGCGATGGAGTCCGGGGTTGGCTGGAAGCGTCGGGGAATTGCCTACCTCCGAACACCGACCCGGCCCGTACCGCGCGGCTGCTTCTGACCGTGGTCCAGGGCGCCCTCATGCAGGGGCGAGCGCTGCGCAGCGTTGCGCCCTTTGACGAGTGCGTCGATCAACTGCGGGTTCTACTCCAATGGCGCAGCAGCGGCGGCCGGCGAACCAAACGCCGACGGCGCCGCTGAGACCTACGGACTATCGCTCGCCCGGCAGCAGCAGCCGGTAGCGCTTCACCATGATCGTGCCGGTAACTTATTACCGTCGCCCCGTCTCTGAACCTGCTCCAACATCGTGGCCATCTACGGGCTACATGAGCCCGGAGCAAATCCGGGGCGAGGAGGCCGACAAGCGCGCCGACATCTGGGCGTTCGGGTCCGGCGTTTGGCGGAGTGTGAAGGGGGAGCTCGAGGGGCTTCGTGGTGACTATTGCCGCTCCGGGGGCACCCAATCGTAGAGGACGGCCCCCTCGCCGCGGCTGTCGATCAGCCCTTGAACGAGCTCCACGAGCGGCTCACGACGCTCCATGATCTTGTTGATCTCGGACGAGGTCAGGTAGTCGTCGAGGACGTCACCGAGCGAGGCCCTGTCGAGGGCTTGCAGCCCCTCCCAGAAGGCTCGATCTACGTGGAAAACCTGGTCCAGGTTTTGAAATTTTGCCCTCGGGTAGAACGCACGGGTGTGATCGATCAGCCAGAGCTTCCAGTTCTTGTCGACCAGGATGTTCTCCTGGGTGCGGTCGTCGTTACCGATCAGGGCGTCGAACAAGTACATCATCTGCACCTGTTGCATGTACGCGAGCCAATTGGGTGGGTTCATCTCCTGCTCGACACGCTCGCTCTCCATCATGGCGTTGTAGACCCAGATCTGCAGCGTTCCCGGGTCTCTCCCGATCCTGCGCATCACCGTCGGCGGCACGTTGTCCATTCCCAGCATACGGGAAAGCTCGTAGGCCGCGGCCTCGAACTTGCAGCTGTCTTTCAGATTCATACGGACGCCAACTCCGCGCAATCGCACCCGCGGATACACGATCTCCAGATAGCGGTAGACGGCATGGGCCGTGATCCCGTCCTTCTCCAACGTCATGCGGATCGGATTGGTGACACCGACCGGGATGTCTTCTTGTTTGGTCACCTCGGCGTTGAGAAGAAAGTCCTTGATCTCCTCATCGTCCTTGAACGGCAGGGGCTCCCCGTCGACACCCAACCACTCGCGGATGGGCATTGGCGATTGTCGTACGCGTACGATCGGTTCCTGAGACGCGGAATCGGGCGGTGACGCAGCGGTTGGCTGACTCGGCACCAGCGTCGCCAGGGCGACAAAAGACCCGACGAAAGCCAAGACAGTTGCTCTTCGGGCACATACACGGCGCAGGGTGCTCATCGCAATCCCTTCCTGTCTCGTAGCAGACGTTCACCTGAATAACGCCAGTGTACGCGTTAGCCCACGCCGTTGTCGCGGGATGCTTCTAGATGCTTCTCGGGATGCTTCTAGATGCTTCTAAGGGGTCGAGCATGTCACCGCCCGGCGTTCGCAGCCACCCGATCTTGCGCTGCGGCAGTTCGGCGTCAACGCCGAAGAACATCACCGGCGGGCCATCAACTCTCTGCTGTACGGGGTCGTCTTGGCGGTACCATGAAGGCGCATCGGGTGCTCTCCTCTGAGGCTTGGTGGTTCGTGATCAACCCCAGTGTCCTCGGAGGAGCCCCGATGTGAACAACCTTACTTGGAAAATACAGCTAGGCTGGCGGCATGGAGGGGCTCGACCACACTCGAAGGATGCCGGGTCACGGTCGCTCGACCGGTACCTGTACGCCCTGGGGCGCGGCGCTCGCGAGCACGTTGCTGGCGGCAGGGATTTCGCTGGCTACGAGCGCGTGCAGCCCGGCGAGCCCGGTTCCCGGGACCGGGGCAACCGCGGTCCAGCAGCAAGAAAGCGACGCCGGCCCCGTTCTTCGCGAGGCGCTCGGCTCGACCCGAGTCGTGATCCTGGGAACGGGCGCGCCCAGCGCCGACCCGGCGCGCTCCGGCCCCTGCGTCGCGATCATCGTCAACGGCACCCCCTACTTGGTCGACCTCGGGCCCGGGGTCATCCGGCGCGCCGCAGCCGCGGTCCAGGCCGGGGTCCTCGAGCTCGATCCGATCAACCTGCGGCACGCCTTCATCACCCACCTGCACTCGGACCACACGGTGGGCTACCCCGACCTGATTTTCTCGCCCTGGGCGCTGGGGCGGGATGGGTCGATCGACGTCTGGGGCCCGACCGGGATCACGGCGATGACCGACCATCTCATGGCGGCGTACGAGCAGGACATCGGCATCCGCATGGACGAGGAGCAACCCTCGACGACCGACGGCTTCTTGGTCCGCGCCCACGAAGTGGAGCCCGGCGTCGTACACGAGGACGACAACGTGACGGTCGAGGCGTTCCCTGTTTCCCACGGGACCTGGCCCGAGGCCTACGGCTACAAGTTCACGACCCCCGACAAGACGATCGTGATCTCGGGGGATACGGGACCGAGCGACGTGATCGTCGAGCAGTGCGACGGCTGCGACATTCTGATCCACGAGGTTTATTCCTTCTGGGGCTTCGAGCTCCGACCGGACGACTGGCAGGCCTATCACGAGAGCTTTCACACCTCAGCGCCCGAGCTGGCCGACATCGCGACCCGGGCGCGGCCGAGGCTACTCGTTCTCTACCACCAGCTCTTCTGGGGGGCGACCGATGAGGGGCTGCTCGCGGAGATCAGGGCCGCGGGCTACGAGGGCGAGGTCGTCTCGGCGCGGGATCTGGACGTTTACTAGAGAGTCGATCCCAGCGCCCGCTGCAGCGCGCGCCTCTCCACCAGCACCACCACCACCAACAACAAGCACGACGTCGCCCGCAAGCGGCGCATTGGAAATCGGCAGTGTCAGCGAAGAGATCGAGGAGGGCCTCGATCTTGTCGCCGCGGCACTTCACACGGTGGCGCCGCGCTGCTACCAAGGCGGCCACAGCTCCGGACGAAGCCTCGATACAACGAGGCGCTCTACTTGGCGGCGTCTTGGTTGACGAGGACCCACCGCTGATACACTGGTGCCCAACCGATCTCACGCTCAACAAAAAGAGGCACCATGCGCGTCCGCAAGCTCTTCACCGTTGGCACGGTGCTCATCGCCGTCATGGCCTTGGCTACTTTGGCCGGGGGCCAGCAAAGCACCCGGCAGCTCGCGGCAGGGGCCGGCGAATCGGCGGCGCCAGACCCTACCTTCACGCGTGACGTGCTGCCGATCTTCCAGGAAAACTGCCAGGTCTGTCAC
Organism: Acidobacteriota bacterium; assembly: GCA_022563115.1. Taxonomy (GTDB): domain Bacteria; phylum Acidobacteriota; class UBA890; order UBA890; family UBA890; genus UBA890. Next base: position 12,352 of record JADFNY010000053.1, read on the forward strand.
CGTCCCAACGGCGCCAACATGGGCGGCATGGTGGCGCCGATGTCGCTGAGAACCTACGAGGAAGTGCGTCCCTACGTGCAAAAGATCGCGACCTTCGTCGAAGCACGCTACATGCCACCATGGCACGCCTCGCCGGATCAACACGGTGTCTTCAAGGGCGAGCGCGCCCTTTCTGCGGCCGAGATCGATACGATCGTCGGCTGGGCGCGATCCGGGGCTCCCGAAGGAGATCCCGCCGACGCGCCGCCACCAGTTTCTTTTTCGTCCGACATCTCCGGTTGGGCAATCGGCGAGCCCGACCTGATCGTGCAGTTTGACGAGCCCTACCTGGTGAAGGACGAGGTCGTGGACGAGTACGTCGATATCGACGTCGTGATTCCCGAGGAGCTGCTTGCCGAGGACAAGTGGATCAAAGCGGTGGAATTTCGTCCCGGCAGCCCGGCGGTGCACCACATCATCGCCAATCCGCTCGGCGGCATCGCCCCCGGCTACGAGCCGCGGATCTACGACGACGGCTACAGCCGGCTGCTGCGCAAGGGGACGGTCGTCACCTTCAACATGCATTACCACAAGGAGGCCGGGGAGGGCACCGCCGTCTACGACCAGACGATGGTTGCGGTCAAGTTCTACGAGCCCGGCGATGAGATCCACTACGTGGTCGAGTCGGACATGCTCGGCACCCTGGACTTCGTCATCCCGGCGAACGATCCCAACTACTCGGATATGGCGTTCTACTTGTTCCAGAAAGACGCCCACATCCTCTGGTTCAACCCGCACATGCACCTGCGCGGCAAGGCGGCCAGGTATGTCGCTACCTTCCCGGATGCGAGCCAGCAGTTGTTGCTCGAGGTCCCCGAGTACGACTTCAACTGGCAGACGACCTACAAGTTCAAGGAGCCGGTCTTCGTGCCCCGCGGCACGAGGATCGACCTGACCCTGTGGTGGGACAACTCGGCTGACAACCCGTCGAACCCCAATCCGAAT
>JADFNY010000054.1 GCA_022563115.1 Acidobacteriota bacterium
CCAGGCTGAGCCTGCTCTGGAACGGCTTGGGAATCGCCGCGATGCCGTTCATGCCGTTGAACAGCCAGCCTTCGGTGAGGACCACGGTGCTCGCGATGATCGAGACCACCAGCATGACCATGGCCTGGAAGTCGCGCCGGGCGGGCCGCAGCGCGAACGACCCGACGATCCAGGCGAGTGCGGCCCCGGCCGCCGCGGCCACGGACTCCGAGGAGCCGGAGGCGGAGGAGCCCGTTGCGCCGCAGCCTGACCCGCTCGTCACCGCCCTCGTGGGGCAGTTTCCCAGCGGCGTCGAGCAGGAAGGCGAGGACGCGGCCGGCGCCCCGATCGTTCGGGTCGGCGTCGATAACCTGATCGAAGTCCTCACCTGGCTGCGCGACAGCGACTCGACCAAGTTCGACTATCTGGCCAGCTTGACGGTCATCGATTGGACCGAGCGGGCGCCGCGTTTCGACGTCGTCTATCACCTCTATTCCCTCGGCGCGAACCACTTCATGACCGTCAAGGTCGGTTGCGACGACGGCGAAGGGGTTCCCAGCGCCACCGACATCTGGGGCGCGGCGAACTGGCACGAGCGTGAAGCGTACGACCTCTACGGGGTCGAGTTCCTGGGGCACCCCGAGTTGGAGCGTATCTTCCTGCCGGAGGACTGGGAGGGGTTTCCGCTGCGCAAGGACTATCCGCTGGAAGGTCCCAATCTGGAGCTGTTGACCCGCCAACAGGCGGCGTTCCGGGGCGGCCGTTTCGACCGTATTCGCGGTGACTACGAGATGACCGAGCAGGAGCGGCAGTTGGCGAGCCCCGGCATCGTCGGTGCGTTGTGGACGCCGAAGCCCGAAACACCCGAACCGGCCGCGTCCGAGGAATCCGGCGAGCCGGAGGAAAGCTAGTACACGGAGTTTGTCGAGAACATGCTGAGAACGCACGAGATGGAACTGAACATGGGGCCGCAGCACCCGTCGACGCACGGCGTGCTCCGCCTCATCCTCTATCTCGACGGCGAGACCATCGTCGACTGCAAGCCGGTCATCGGCTACCTGCACCGCGGTACCGAAAAGCTGTGCGAGACGCGCAACTACTACAAGAACGTTCCGTTCACCGATCGCACCGACTACCTGGCGGCGCCGAACGGCAACCTCGGCTACTGCGAGACGGTCGAGAAGCTCGGCGGCTACGAGGTTTCGGAGCGAGCCCAGTTCGTGCGCACGGCGATTTGCGAGCTGTCGCGCATGGCGTCCCACCTGATGTGGCTCGGCACCCACGCCATGGACATCGGCGCCCAGACGATGCTCATGTGGACGATCCGTGAGCGCGAGGTCATTCTCGACTTCTTCGAAGCGGCTCTGGGCGATCGGCTGACGACCACGGCATTTCGGCCCGGCGGGCTGCGCCGAGACCTGCCGGATGGCTGGATCCAAGCAGTCTTGGGCTTCTGCGCCACCTTCCCGGATCGCATCGACGAATACGAGCTGCTGCTCTCGAAGAACCGCATCTGGATCGACCGTACCGTCGGCGTCGGCCTGATCAGCGCCGAGGACGCGATCGATATGGGGCTGTCGGGGCCGCTGCTGCGGGGCTCCGGTGTCGCCTACGACGTCCGCAAGGCGATGCCCTACGCCGCCTACGACAAGGTCGACTTCGAAATCGCGGTCAGCAACGACTGCGACTCCTACGGACGTTACGTGATTCGCCTCAAGGAGATGCGCGAGTCGACGAAGATCGTCGAGCAATGCTTGCGCGAGCTGCCCGACGGTCCGATCACCGGCAAAGTGCCCAAAGTCTTGAAGATCGAGGCCGGCAAAGAGGTCTATCACCAGATCGAGGCGCCGCGCGGCGAGCTCGGCTACTACATCGTCGCGGACGGCAGCGACAAGCCGTACAAGTGCAAGATTCGCGCCCCCTCCTTCGTGAACCTGGCGGCGATCACACAGATGGTCAAGGGTCTACTCATCGCCGACGTGGTGACGGTCATCGGCAGCATCGACATCGTGCTCGGAGACGTTGACCGATGAACAACACCTGGTTGTCGGACTACGTCATCATCCCGCTGATCCTGATCCTGGCGATCCTGGCCATCTTCCCGCTGCTCGTCGGCTACATCGTCTACGTCGAGCGCAAGGTTCTGGCGTTCATCCAGAGCCGCCTCGGGCCGATGCGGGTCGGGCCCTACGGGCTGCTGCAGCCGATCGCCGACGCCCTCAAGCTGCTGACCAAGGAAGACATCGCGCCGCGCAACGCAGACGTGTTCGTGTTCAAGATCGCGCCGATCATCCTCCTGGTCATCGGCTTCACCGGGCTCGCGTTCTTGCCGATGGGCGAGGGCTTCGAGCTGTTCGGCTACGACGTCAGCTTGAGCATCGTCGACGTCAACGTCGGCGTGCTCTTCCTGCTCGCGATCATGAGCCTGTCAACCTACTCGTTGGTGCTCGGCGGCTGGGCAAGCAACTCGAAGTACCCGCTGCTCGGGGCGCTGCGCTCGGCGGCCCAGATGGTGTCCTACGAGGTCGCCTTGACGTTCACGATCCTCGCCACGCTGCTGCTCGCCGGCACCCTGTCGATGAGCGGCATCATCGACGCACAGCGAGAGGCGGGCCTCTGGTACATCTTCGTTCAGCCCGTCGGCTTCGTGTTGTTCATCATCGCCATGGTCGCCGAAACCAACCGCCTGCCCTTCGATCTTCCCGAGGCCGACACCGAGCTGGTGGCGGGCTATTTTACCGAGTACTCGGGCTTCCGCTGGTCGTTCTTCATGCTCGGTGAGTACGCCGCGATGGTCGTGATGAGCGGCTTGCTGGTAACGCTTTACCTGGGCGGCTGGATGCGCCCGTTCCCGAACGTCGAGTTGCTGTCGTTTCTCGACTTCATCCCCGGCTTCACCTGGTTCGTCCTCAAGGTCGGGTTCTTCATCTATTTCTTCATCTGGCTGCGTGGCACCTACCCGCGTTACCGCTACGACCAACTGATGGGACTCGGGTGGAAGGTCTTCATTCCGGTGTCGATCGCCAACCTTTTCATCACCGCTCTGGCGATCATCGTCATGGATTCTGTCTTCGGCTAACCGCCACGACAGACAACTACTGAGAGTACGGAAATGCCGGCACCAGAAAAAAGCTGGGCGGCAACCGCGCTGTTCACCGACCTGATCACCGGTCTGTGGACGACGTTGCGCTACACCTTCAAACCCAACGTGACCGTGCGCTATCCGCTCGAGCGCAGCGTGCTTCATCCGAACTTCCGCGGCATCCTGCGGGTCGACGACGACCTGTGCATCGCCTGCTTCCTGTGCGAGAAGATCTGCCCGGACAACTGCATCGTTCTCGAGGGTGAGAAGGGCCTCGGCAAGGGCTCGAAGTACGCCACCTACTTCTACCTCGACCACGCGCGTTGCCTGTTTTGCGGGCTGTGCGAAGAGGTCTGCCCGGTCGACGCTATCTATCACTCCAACGAATTCGAGGGCGCAGTGTTCAACCGCGCCGACCTGGTCCACGACCTCGCGATCCTTCACAAGGGACACGCGATCGTCCACTACGAGCGCTGAACGTGTCATCAGCAGCCTTCTACCTCATCTCGGCGATCATCCTCGGCGGCGCCCTGGCCATGATTACGAGCCGCAGTTTGGTGCGCTCGGTGATCTGGATGGTGGTGTCGTTCGTCGGCGTCGGCGCCCTGTTCCTGCTGCTCGAGGCCGAATTCATCGCCGCCGTGCAGATCCTCGTCTACGCCGGCGGCATCGTCGTCCTGTTCCTTTTCGTGGTCATGCTCGTCAACCTCGACGAGTTGCAACGCGTGGAGTACCTGCACCGGCAATGGTTGCCGGCGGTGTTGCTCATCTGCCTGCTGCTGGCCGAGCTCGGTTTCATGATGTGGGCCGGCGCCGGGGACACCGTGGTGCCCCTACCGGACCAAGACCAGCTTGACGCCGTCTTGCGCAGCGTCAGGGGCGGCAACGTCGAGACCATCGGCATGACCCTGTACACCGATTACATCCTGCCGTTCGAGGTGGTCTCCGTGCTGTTGCTGGTGGCCATGATCGGGGCGATCTACCTGGCGAAGGAGCGGGTCTGACATGGACGGCGTCGGACTGAATCACTACCTGCTGCTCTCCGCGACGCTCTTTGCCATCGGCGCCATCGGCGTGTTAGTGCGGCGCAACGTGATCCTCGTGCTGATGTCGCTCGAGCTCATGTTCAACGCCGCCAACATCAACCTGGTCGCGGTGTCGTACTTCCGTCCGGACCTCACCGGGCAAATCTTCTCGATCTTCACCATTACCGTCGCCGCCGCCGAGATCACCGTCGGCCTGGGCTTGGTGATCGCTTTGTTCCGCAACAAGGAAGCGATCAACGTCGACGAGTTCAATCTGCTGAAAGGCTGATCCGGAACCGTGCCCGACTTCTTGGACCTATTCTGGCTCATCCCGCTGGTTCCCCTGGTCGGCGTCACCGTCAACGGGCTGCTCGGCAGGCGAATCAAGAGCGAGAAGGTCATCGCCACGATCGCCTGCGCCACGATCCTCACGTCGTTCATCCTGTCGGCGGGCGCCGTCTACGAGCTGGCGCAACTCCCGGTGGAAGAGCGCCACGTGGAGATCGTCCTCTACGAGTGGATTCCGTCGGGGGTCGCCCATCTGAGCGACGACGCCTTGTACGCGGAGTCAGCGACCTTCAGCATCCCGTTCGCCTTCCTGCTCGATCCGTTGTCAGCGGTGATGATCCTGGTGGTGACCGGCGTCGGCTCACTGATCCACATCTACGCCGCCGGCTACATGCACGGCGATAAGGGCTACTACAGGTTCTTCACCTACCTGAACCTGTTCGTGTTCTTCATGCTGATCCTGGTGCTCGGCAACTCCTACGGCCTGATGTTCATCGGCTGGGAGGGGGTCGGCCTGTGTTCGTATCTGCTGATCGGCTACTACATCGGCAAACGCTCGGCGGGTGACGCCGGCAAGAAGGCGTTCATCGTCAACCGCATCGGCGACCTCGGCTTCATCCTCGGCATTTTCACCGTCTTCTTCACCTTCGGCAGCCTCCAGTACCTCGAGGTCTTCGAGCGGGCGCAAGAGTTCGAGGTCGGCGCCGGCGCCATCACCGCGGCGTGTTTGTTCTTCTTGATCGGGGCCATCGGCAAGAGCGCTCAGATCCCGCTGTTCGTCTGGCTGCCCGACGCCATGGAAGGCCCGGCGCCGGTGTCGGCGCTCATTCACGCCGCCACCATGGTGACCGCCGGGATCTACATGATCGCCCGCTCCAGCGCCTTGTTCACGCTATCGCCGATCGCCATGGCCGCGGTCGCGACGGTGGGGGCAGCGACCGCGCTGATGGCCGCGACCATCGCGCTGGTGCAAAACGACATCAAGCGGGTGCTCGCCTACTCGACCGTCAGCCAGCTCGGCTACATGGTGATGGCGTGCGGCGTCGGCGCCTTCTCGGTCGGCGTCTTTCACCTCGTAACGCACTCCTTCTTCAAGGCGTTGCTGTTCCTCGGCGCCGGCTCCGTCATGCACGCCCTGTCCGACGAGCTCGACATGTGGAAGATGGGCAACGTCAAGAAGTACATGCCCACCACCCACTGGACGTTCCTGGTCGGCTGTCTGGCGATCGCCGGAATCCCCGGCCTGGCGGGGTTCTTCTCCAAGGACGAAATCCTGTGGTACGCGTGGTCCGGACCGCACGGGCACCCGATCTTCTGGGCCGTCGGCACGCTGGTCGCCGGGCTCACCGCCTTCTACATGTTCCGCATGTACTTCCTCGTCTTCCAGGGCACGTCGCGCATGGATCCGCAGGTCGAGGAGCACGCTCACGAGAGCCCCAGGGCGATGACGGTGCCGCTGATGGTGCTCGCGGTGCTGTCGATCTTCGGCGGTTACATCGGCATCCCGGGCGTTCTGCGCGTCGGCCCGCTCGCCTCGCTGCACGAGCGCTTCAACCTCCTCGAGTGGCTCGCCCCGTCGCTGGGCGGCGAATCCCATGCCGCCGTCGCGGCGGCCCGCGATTCGCTGCTGGCGTCGGCCCAGCCGGCAATCGGCTTCTTGCAAGAGGCCGAGCAGGTCGCCGAGGAAGCCGGCCACGGCCTCGAGCTGGTACTCATGCTGATCTCGACCATCGTCGCGCTCGCCGGCGTCGGCTTCGCCTACTTCATCTACGTCAAGATGCCGCGCCGCGCCGACGTTCTGTACCAGCGCTTCCAGGGCGCCTACCGGGTCCTGTGGAACAAGTACTACGTCGACGAGTTGTACGACGCGTTGTTCGTCAACCGCACCAAGGACGCCGGCGATGCCCTCTGGGTGATCGACGACGCCCTGCTCGACGGGCTCGTCAACGCCACCGGCAACGCCACCAGGAGGAGTGCGTCCGCCAGCGTGGCGTTCGACGACATGGTCGTCGACGGCGCCGTCAACGCTGTGGGCGATGAGCTTTCCCGGTCGTCGCGCATTCTCCGCGGCTGGCAGACAGGCTACGTGCAGAACTACGCACTGATCATCGCACTGGGAATTTTCGTCATTATTAGCGCTTATCTGTTTCTACCCTGAATGAGGTTCTAGTGGCCTATAACAGAAGAATCGCCAGCGTCTGGCCGGCTCGCGCGGCCTCGTGCGGCATTGCGCCTCCTCGCCATATGCGCCGCTATGACTGCGTCGGCGCGCCTTGCCCGCGGCCGCGATTACTCGCCCAGCCACTAACGACTCCTCTGTTAAAGGCCACTAGGAGCCCTAGCCGATGAACGTTTCGTTGCTCACGGTCGTCATTTTCTTGCCCGCGCTGGGGGCACTCGGCATCGCGCTGCTCGTCCCGAAGACGAACGAGAATGCGATCAAGTGGATCGCCAACGCCATTGCGCTCGTCGACTTCGCCCTCTCTCTGACCCTTTTGCGCGGATTCGACAGTGCCTCGACGCAACTGCAGCACGTCACCAAGGTGTCGTGGATCCCGCAACTCGGCGTCGAGTACTTCATCGGCATCGACGGCATCTCGCTGCTGCTGGTGATCCTGACGACTGGCCTCGGCTTCATCGCGGTCCTGTCGTCCTGGACCTACATCCAGAAGCGAAACAAGGAGTACTACGCCACCCTGCTGCTGTTGCAGACCGGGATTCTCGGCGTCTTCGTCAGCTTCGATTTCTTCCTGTTCTACGTGTTCTGGGAAGTGATGCTGGTGCCGATGTACTTCTTGATCGGCGTCTGGGGCAGCAAAAACCGCCTCTATGCGGCCATCAAGTTCTTTCTCTACACGCTGTTCGGCTCCGTGTTGATGTTGCTGGGTATCATTGCACTCTACCTGGCGAACTTTGCCGAGACCGGCGTCTACACGTTCAACATCCTCGAGTTCTACCGGCTGACGCTGTCGCCCGACCTGCAGTGGTGGATCTTCCTGGCCTTCTTCCTGGGGTTCGCCATCAAGGTCCCGATGTTCCCGTTCCACACCTGGCTGCCCGACGCGCACGTCCAGGCGCCGACCGCCGCCTCGGTGATCCTGGCGGGTGTGCTGCTGAAGATGGGCGCCTACGGCTTTTTGCGCCTCTCGCTGCCCATCCTGCCCGACGCGACGCGCCAGTTCGTGCCGATGATCGCGGTGCTGTCGATCATCGCCATCATCTATGGCGGCCTCGTCGCCCTGATGCAAAAGGACTGGAAGAGCCTGGTCGCCTACTCATCGGTTTCGCACATGGGCTTCATCACGCTGGGCATCTTCATGCTCAACCCGATTGCCCTGCAGGGCGGCATCTTCCAGATGCTGGCCCACGGCGTGGCGACGGGCGGACTCTTCTTGATCGTCGGCCTCATCTACGAGCGCATGCACACGCGGGAGATCGCGCGCTTCTCGGGGCTCGCCCAGGTCATGCCGGTGTACGCAACGCTGTTCGCGATCCTCGCTTTCGCCTCGCTCGGGATGCCGACGCTCAACGGCTTCATCGGTGAGTTCCTGGTGCTGGTCGGCACCTTCCAGGAAAGTCGCCAGTATGCCTTCTTCGCCGTCTGGGGCGTCGTTCTGGCGGCCGCCTACCTGCTCTGGCTCTTCCAGCGCGTCATGCTCGGCGAGGTCGAGGACGACGAGATCGCCGGTCTCAAGGATCTGAACCTGCGCGAGGCGATGACGCTCATCCCGCTGGTCGTCATGGCGATCTTCATGGGCGTCTACCCCAAGCCGTTTCTCGAGATGATCGAGCAGCCGGTGAACGCCATCATCGCTCGCGTGCGCCCCGGCTACTTCGATGGCACCGGCGTCACCCCGCCGCCGCTGCCGTCGACACCGGATGCGACGACCGCCGCCCTTCCGGTCGACGCCAACGACCAGCTAGAGGACCTCCTGCAACAGCAGCTTGGCGAGCCCGACAACGAGACCGACGAGAGCTCGGAGAAATGATCGATGGGTAGCCTTCCGGTTACAGTCGAAGACCTCTGGGCCATCGCCCCGGAGCTCATCGTCACCGCGGCGGCATCGATCGTGCTGCTGTGGGGTGCCTTCGATGCGCCGCGCAAGCGACCGCAGCAGTTCGCCTGGTTCACGCTGGCGTCGATCGTCGCCGCCTTGGTCACCGTGCTGCGCCAGACACCCACCGATCAGACGTACTTCTCGGGGTTGTTGGGAATGGACGCCTTCAGCATGTTCTTCTCGGTATTGTTCCTGATCAGCGCCGGCTTCGCCGTCGCCGCGTCGATCCGTTTCCTCGACGACCACGGGGCCCACCACCCCGAGTACTACTTCTTTCTGCTGACCGCGCTGCTCGGCATGATGTTCATGGCGCGCGCCGTGGACTTCGTCTCCCTGTTCGTCGGCTTGGAGCTGCAGGCGCTCTCTGTTTACGTGCTGGTCGGTTACTTGAAGAACGATCCCAAGTCGAACGAGGCCGGCCTCAAGTACTTCATCCTCGGCGCCATGTCGTCGGCGATCTTCCTGTACGCCATCTCGCTGTTCTACGCGCTTACCGGCACCACGAACCTGGCGGCGATCGCCCAGGCGATCGTCGCCGGGGAGCTGGAGACCAGCAAGCTGACGACCGCAGCTCTCGTTCTGATGGCGAGCGCGCTGGGCTTCAAGATCGCCGCCGTACCGTTCCACGTGTGGGCGCCCGATGCGTACTCCGGCGGCCCGACAACGGTGTCGCTGTTCATCACGGTGGCTTCAAAAGCCGCCGCCTTTGCGGTCTTGATCCGCATCTTCATCGTCGCGCTCGAGCCGCTGCAGGAATCCTGGGTGTTGCTGCTCGCCGCCTTGGCGGTCCTCACGATGTTCGTCGGCAACATCGCTGCACTGACCCAGGAGAACCTCAAGCGCATGCTCGCCTACTCGAGCATCGCCCACGCCGGCAATGTGCTGATCGGTGTGGTTGCCGCCGCCACCACCGACGGCGACGCGCGCTCGTTCGCCATCGCCGCCTCTCTCTTCTACCTGTTCGCCTACACGTTCATGAACATCGGCGCCTGGGCGACTGTCATACTGCTGCGGCGTAACGGCCTGGCCGGCGAGAACCTGGAAGATTTCGCCGGCCTCGCGTCGCGCTCGTACCCGGCGTTCTTCTGCATGCTCGTGTTCCTGCTGTCGCTGGGCGGCATCCCGCCGATGGCCGGATTCCTCGGCAAGTGGTACGTCTTCGCCGCGGCGATCAACTCGGGCTGGACTTGGCTGGCGGTGGTCGGCGCGATCAACGCTGCGATCTCTATCTTCTACTACCTGCGCATCGTGGTCGTCATGGTGGTCCAGGATCCCGCCGAGGACGCTACGCTGGTGCGCTCCGCACCGCTGACATTGACCCTGGTGGCCGCCCTCGTGATGACCGTAGCGGTCGGCATATGGGCCTCGCCGTTCCTCGACTGGGCCGCCAGTGCCTCCCAGTTGCTGCCGTAGCAGGCCGATCAACAACAACGAGCGAGAAGACACGAGCGGCGTCGACGACGAAGACGCCTCATTGGCGACCATCACCCGGCAGTACGCCCGCTACGCCATCGTCGGCATCATGTTCCCGGTGGCCATCATGCTCGGTTTCTTCGGCGGCTACCTGCTCGACCGGTGGTTCGGCACCGTCCCCCTGTTCGCTCTGATCGGATTGATCTTCGGGGTCGCAGCGGCGATCCGTAACCTGCTTCAGACAGTGGCAACCGATGACGGCACGTAACCCAGATGTGATCGAGCCTGACGCCAACGAGTACGACGCCGACGCGCTCGTCACCCGCCTGAAACGCAACGCCCTGGTCTCGATGATCGGCGTCGCCACGCTCGTTGCGGCTGTCTGGCGGGAGCCGATGGCGGTCGTCGGAGCGCTCCTCGGAGGGGTCTTGGTATTGTTGAATTTCATCCTTCTGGAGGGGGTCGCAAGCCGGGTCCTGAAAACCGCTAGTCGGCCTCCAAACCCCCTCCAACTGGTGTTTTTGGCCCTTCGCTTCGTGTTGATGGGCCTTATTCTCTATGGTATCTTCGCGTTGCCGGGAGTTCGCCCGATCCCCGTTGCCTTGGGACTCTCGATAGTCGTTCTGGCGATCGTCATCGAATCTTTCTCACAAGTCTTTTCGAGCGTTTCTTCGCGCCCATAATCCGTCAAGGTTCCGATGGAACACGAGCTGTCTACGATCACGATCTTGCTGAACTCGCTGGTCGCGAGCTTCACCGGAACCGATCCGCAGCTTCCCGATCAGGGTGTGGTTGCCTGGTTCATCGTCGTTCTCTCGACGGTGATCTTCGTGCCGATGTCGCGGCGCTTCTCGATCGATGAGCCCGGGCGGGCACAGCAGATGCTGGAGATCGGTGTCGAGTCGATCAACGCCATGCTCGACGGTTTCATCGGGCCTGAAGGTCGCAAGTACTTCCCGGTCCTGGGAGGCTTCGCGTTCTTCATTCTGTCGTCGAACCTGATCACCAACGTGCCGGGATTCCAGCCGCCGACCGGCGATCTGAACACCACCGTTGCGCTCGCTGTGATGTCGTTCCTGTTCTACAACTACCTCGGCATACGGGCTCAGGGTTTCGGCTACGCCAAGCAGTTCATCGGCGACCCATGGTGGATGTTCCCGCTGATGATCCCGATCGAGATTCTCAGCCACCTGTCCCGGCCGCTGTCGCTGTCGATCCGTCTTTTCGGCAACATCTTCGCGGAGCACACCCTCGCCAGCGTGTTCTTCATCCTGTTCCCCTTTGGTCTGCCGCTGGTTTTCGGCCCGCTGGGGGTCTTCGTAGCCTTCATGCAGACCTTCGTTTTCGTCATGTTGTCCATGGTCTACATCGCCGGTGCGCTCGAGCACGGGCACTGATTCGAATACCGCGTACGTGCTAGGCGTGCGCTCCGAAAGGAGAACCCAATGTCGAGGAAGAAGGGGCTCGTCGCCCTCTCCGCTTTGTTCCTGATCATGGTGGCCGCCCCGGCCATGGCGGCCTCCATGCAGGACGGGGGCGTGGCCACCGGTCCCGAAGACGTCAAGATGTCGATCGCGTTTGCCGCCGCCTTCGCCATGGGAATCGCCTCGGGGGCGTGCGGTCTGGCCCAGGGGCGCGCCGTCGCGGCAGCCTGTGAGGGAATGGCCCGCAACCCGAGCGCCGGCGCTCAGATCCGCGGCTCGCTGATCCTCGGTCTTGTCCTCATCGAGTCGCTGGCGATCTACACGTTGCTCATCGGCCTGGTGCTGATCTTCCTGATGTGGGGCACCTGAGCCAGCGCAGCATCGAATCGAGAAATCGCCGCCTGCCCGGCGCACGGGTCGGCGGCGATTTTGGGGGCGTTGGGATCGGCCGGGAGATGCGACCTAGCGGCGTGGTGCAGAGGGTGGGCCGGGTAGTCTAGCCCGCTGACCTCTCCGCGGCGGCGCCTGCCAGCGGAGGATCGTCGCCCTCGGTGAGCTCCTGCAGGGACAGGAAGAACGACAGGCTCTCGAGCTCCAGGGTCAGATCGACGCTCTTGCAACGAAAACCCTGCGGCACGCGCGGCCGCACCGGCGCGAAGTTGAGCACCGCCCGGATCCCGGCGGCGACCAAACAGTCGACGACGCCCTGGGCCGCTTCGGCGGGCACCGAGACGATCCCCACGTCGACCTTGCCCGCTGCCAGCGACTCGAGGTCGTCGAGGTGATAGATGGGGATCCCTCCCCGCGTCTCGTTGCCGACCTTGTCGGGATCGACGTCGAACAAGGCAACGACCTTCAACCCGCCGCCGCCGAAGCCCGGATAGTCGGCCAGCGCGTGCCCGAGGTTTCCCGCCCCGATGATGACGACGTGGAGCGTCTGATCGAGACCGAGGATGCGTTCGAGCTCGGCGCGCAACTGCTTGACCTCGTAGCCGACACCGCGGACACCGAACTCGCCGAACGACGCCAGGTCGCGACGCACCTGGGCCGATGTGGCCCCCATGCTGTCGGCCATGGCGCGGCTCGACACCATCGCCGTTTCCCCGTCCTCGAGTTGGTTCAGGAACCGCAGGTACAGCGACAGACGGCTGGCGGTGAGCTCCGATACGCGCGGCTTGGTCATCCCGCTGTCCTGAGTCAGGAAGTCGTTGCGTTTATTCCTGACTCACGACACTAGCAGACCGTGGTGAAAGTGCGGTGGGCCCGGTTGATTGACGCTCACCGAGCGTGACTGGTAGCTTGCCGTTTGCGATGAGCGACTTCATCAAAGCACTGCGCCCGTACCAGTGGACCAAGAATGTCCTCGTTTTTGCGGCCCTGGTCTTTGCGCAGAAGCTCGGCGATACCGAAAAGATCCTTTTGGCTCTGGTGGCGTTCGCGATATTTTGCGCCGCGTCGTCGTCGGTCTATCTGCTCAACGACATCGTCGACCGGGAGCGAGATCGGCAGCACCCGACCAAGCGCGATCGGCCGATCGCCGCCGGCCGCGTCGGCGTCGGGGCCGCCGCCGTCGTCGCGCTCGTGCTCGCGACAGGGGCCCTGGTCGGCGCCTGGGCGATCAATCGGAACCTCGCCGCGGCGATCGGCGGCTATCTACTGTTGCAGGTCGCTTACAACCTCGTACTCAAGAGCATTGCGATCGTCGACGCGCTGTGCGTCGCTTCGGGTTTTCTGCTGCGCGCCATCGCCGGTGCGGTCGCCATCAGCGAGCCGATGTCATCGTGGCTACTGATCTGCACGACGTTTGCGTCGGTGTTCATCTCCTTCGCCAAACGGCGGCACGAGTTCAGCACTCTGCCGGGCGAGGCCACCCGCCACCGGGAGAGTTTGGCGGGGTATAGCGTCTCTTCTCTCGACCAGTTTCTGGTGATCTCGGCGGCGGCGACGATGCTGTCCTACGCGCTCTACACGACAGACGACGAAACGGTGGCCAAGTTCGGCGACGTTCGTCTTCTCGCTACCCTCCCGCTGGTCATGTACGGCCTGATGCACTACCTCGACCTGG
>JADFNY010000055.1 GCA_022563115.1 Acidobacteriota bacterium
GGCGAACCTCGCCAAGACCCACATCGATGACTTCACCAAGCGCTACGACAGCGGTCGCGCGCTCGATAAGGTGGGCGCGCGTTTGAAAACCGGACCGACCGATACGAATGTGACGGACCTTCACCTGCTCGCGGTGGAAGGGCGATCGTCTATTCGCAAGAAGCTGTAGCTGTGGGCTACCACGCCCCAATCGAGTTCCAAACGGCGAAAACTGATCTTTGGATCGGAGAGCATCGTCCGGAGTTCGTCGACCTTTGTGGCCTCTTTACCCAACTCGTCGAGCTCGATGTCGGAGACGCTCAGTCGTGGTCCCAGCGGCAGGTGGGAAACGACGGTGATGTTGTCGCTCCCGGGCTTTTCGGCGGTCCACTGCTGGGCGGCGTCGCTGGCCTTCGTTGGCAGGAAGGCGACGGCCAGGGCACAAACGGCGATCCAAGTCAGAGCGCTGCGAAGCTTCATCGAGATACCTCGGCGGAAGGGGCCGACCACTGTCAACGTGCTGGCATTCAAGCAGAGGTTGGCGGTTTTCTCCAGGGATCCTCTTGTCCTGGTCGGGGCAGGCCGTGTCAGCCCCCTCGACGATGAGGAGGTCGGCGCGGCTGGAATACGCTGCTACACCTGTCCCCGGTCTCACCACCGACGGTGCTGCACGGGCGCAGATGCGCCCCGCCGGTTGACCGCGGTCCCGCCGAGCGGCAGAGTACCGGCCTTACTCCAACCGGTATCCGATGGACGATGAGCCGCCCGCACGGTCTCCTCCCAGATTGGGGAACGAAACCGTTGCCCGCACCACCCCCGTTCACGGGGCGCAACGTCCTGCGTACGATCGGGCCCGGCATCATCGGCCTCGGCGCCGCCATCGGCAGCGGCGAGTGGCTGTTGGGCCCCTCGGTGATCGTCGCCTACGGGCCCTCCCTGCTCTGGATCACCACGGTCGCGGTGCTCTTGCAGGTGCTGCTCAACCTCGAGATGGCCCGCTACACCGTCTACACCGGCGAGCCGATCATCAGCGGGTTCATGCGGACCTGGCCAGGGCCCGGCTTTTGGGGGTGTACCTACGGCGCTCTGTCGTTTCTGCAATACGGTTGGCCAGGCTGGGCGCTCGCCAGCGCTACCGCCACCGCGGCGTTGTTGCTGGGTCGCATGCCGACCGAGGCCGACGCCGGTCTCGTCGTCAGGCTTGGGTACCTGACCTTCGGCGCTTGCTTTCTTATCACCATGCTCGGCAAGAAGGTCGAGCGTACCCTCGAGGTGGCGATGTGGCTGATGGTCGGCTTCGTGGGGGCGTATTTGCTGCTGATCGACCTCACCACGGTGTCCTGGGGCACCTGGAGCAGCGTTCTCGCCGGATTCGCCACGGTGGGGCGCCTGCCCGAGGACGTCGACTGGGCACTGATCGGTGCGTTTGCCGCTTACTCCGGCATGGGCGGTATCGGCAACGCCTTTTTCACCAACTGGATGCGCGACAAGGGCTACGGGATGGGCGCCACGGTCGGCTATATCCCGACGGCGCTCGGTGACCGAGTGACCCTCTCGCCGCAAGGCAACGTCTTCGAGGTCAACGACGATTCGCTCGAGTCATGGCGGAACTGGTGGAAGTTCCTCAACGTCGACCAGTGGGGCGTCTTCGGTCTCGGCTCGCTCGTCGGCATGGGGCTGATGATCCTGTTGACGCTCGAGTACGTCACGGCCGGATCGTCGATCGACGGCTGGGCGGTGGCCAACCTGCAGGCGTCGGGCATCGCGGCGGTCCATGGGCCGATCTTCTGGTACCTGACGCTCATCGCGGGCGTATGGGTTCTGTTCTCGACCCAGTTGGCATTGGTCGACGGCCTGCCGCGGGCGATCACCGACATGTTGTGGACGAGCAGCGCCGCCGTCCGCCGCTGGCGGGGGGGTGACGTGCGCGCCGTCTATTACAGTATCCTGGCCGTTTTCGCCGTTTGGGGTTGCGTCGCCTTGAACCTGGCGCAGCCGCTGACCCTGATCATCATCGGTGCCAACGTCGCCGGCTTCACGTTTCTGCTGGAGAGTCTCCACACACTGGTCGTCAACCGGAAGTTCCTGCCACCAGCGTTGCGCCCCCCGTGGTGGCGAGAGGCGTCTGTTCTCCTGTGCGCGCTCTTCTACGGCGGTTTCGTGGTCTTAGCTTTGGTCCAAATACTCGGGTGAACGGCCCAAAGCCAATACAGCTCGACAGGCGACTACGGCGAGGTTTGCCTCTGCGACTCGTCGCTCAAGCGGGCGGGGCGAGGATCTCGTTCAGGCGGTCGGCCACGATCAGCTCCTGCCCCGGGAGCATCACGTCGACGGCCACGACGAGGCTTTCCTCGTGGACCATGGCCGCGATGCTCGGCTTACCCGTCAGGAGGGCGTCGCTGACGGTGTGGGCGGTGTGATCCGAGCCCGCATCGAACGCCAGGGCGACACAGTTCACCGGCCGTTCGAGCAGGTTCTCCTCCATCGTGAAGTAACGCGGCTGCACCGTAACTCCCTCGATCTCGTTGAGCCGCGCCCGTTCGAGCAGCCGATCGACCTTCTCCGCGTAGCCGGCCCAGCGTTGCGCCGGTTCGATCGACATCCACTCCTGCAGCGCCACAACCACGCCGACGATGACCTGTCGATCCAGCTTGAAGGGCCGCCCGAAGGTCCTGTAGTCGCCCGATTCGAAACGTGTGAAGTCGAGACCGGCGACCGCGTCTATGAGGTCCTTGCGCCCGCAGATGAAGCCCCCCGAGTTCGGGCCGCCAAAGTACTTGGCGCTGAAGCAGACCAGGTCGGCACCCGCGGCGCTGAAGCTGCGGATGATCTCGGCCGAGTCGACCAGATAGGCGGCATCGACCAGCGTGGGAACATCATGGCTCCGGCTGAGCGCTGCGACCTCCGCAAGCGGCAGGGTTCCCGCCGCCCCATCGAGATGCGCGGGGAACACGACCACGGCAGCACTTTCATCGAAGGCGGCTTCTAGCTGCGCGGGGGTCGTTCCGTGCTCGTCACCAACCTGGTGCAGGGTGGCACCCGTCATCCGCGCACAGCGATCGTACATATAGTGGTGACCACGCTGGATGATGATCCGGTCCGGCATGCCAGTCGTGTCCGGCAGCTGCTCCCATTTCTGCCCGTCGACGCCGGTCATGCAGGCGGCGGTACCCAGCGTGATAGCAGCCGATGCTCCAGGAGTGACACGCGCTGCCTCTGCGCCGGCGATCTCGGCCAGGATCTCGCCGGATCGGTCCAGGAGCTCCACCATGCTCACGAACGTCCGGTTGCTCTCTTCCATCGCCGCCCACACGGCCGGCGAGAGAATCGAGCCACCGAGCCCCGTGTAGACACCGCAGGCGTTGATGACGGGCGTGACTCCGAGGCGTTCGTACAGGTCGTTTCGGCCGGTCTGTTCGCCTGTTTTGGTCGATTCCTGGAGGTGTTCGGCGTTAGTCGGCATCACGAGTGGAGATCCGGGCGTCTCCGGGCCGTCCCTTCCACGGCAACGCATGGATGATCGAGTACTTCTGACGTGTCGGGCGAATCTTGCATGGTCAGTCTCGTGAGCCGATGGCCACCAGGTGCCGGTCGGTGCGCACAAAGATCCGCCCGCCGGCGATCGCCGGCGAGGCGATGACGCGCTCGTTCAGCGGGTTGCGGGAGATGACACGCGGTGAGCGGCCGGCTTCCAGGACAACCGCCTCGCCGGTTTCGCTGAACAGGTAGATCTTGCCGTCGCCGGCGACCGGCGTTGCCGTGTAGACGCCGCCGATCCGCTCCTGCCACAGCCGTTCACCGGTGGCCGGATCGACCACCGTGGCGATGCCGTTGCCGTTGGCCATGTAAATCAGCCCGTCGAAATACAGGATCGAGGCGACGTACGGCGCGCCGGTGGGCACGCGCCACAGTACCTCGGTGTCGGTGACGTCGCCCTCGCCGCCCAACCGGATCGCCATGTACGGGCCCGCCCGGTAACCGCGGCTGGTGTAGAGGATGCCGTCGGCGTAGGTCGGCACGGCGATCGGGAACTGATTGGGCTCCCCGGCATGCCAGAGGAGCTCGCCGGTGCGCGGATCGAATGACTCGAGCCGGGCGCTCGAGTTGACGATGAGCTCGTCACCGCGCGGTCCGGGCACGACAACCGGCGTGCTGTGCGAGTGCATGCCGCTGCCGCGATCGAGCTTGCGCTGCTCGGCGCCGGTACGCTTATCGAGCCACAACAGATACGACTCGCGCGGGTGGTCACACTGCAGGATCAGCGAGTCGCCGTACAAGGTCGGTGAGCTCGCGTGGCCCCATTGCAGATCGAAGGGCGAGTACTCCTCGCCCAGGTGCCGCTGCCAGAGCAGCTCGCCATTCATATCGAGGGCGACGATCTGGCCGGTGCCGAACCAGGCATAGACCCGCTCGCCGTCGCTCACCGGGCTGGGGCTGGCGAGGTTGTGTTTGTCGTGCACCGGGTGCCGCGGACCCTCGGCCGCAAACTCGTACTCCCAGAGCAAGGTTCCGTCGGCACGATCGAACGCCGCCACGGCGAACGTCACTTCGGGATCGGCGGCGTCGACGCGCGAGCCGCCGAGCGGCTGCTCGATTCCCTCATCGGCTCCGGGACCGCGCGCCAGCGTCGGGTGCATGCCGCGTTGCCGCACCCCCCTGCCAATCTGATAGGTAACGAAGACGCGATCGGACACGACGATCGGCGAAGACACGCCCAAGCCCCGCAGCTCCGCCTTCCAGGCAATGTTCTCGCTGCCGTCCCAGGTGGTCGGCAACGTCCCGCCCCTAGCTACGCCGGTGCCGTCGGGCCCGCGCCAGTGCGGCCAGTCGCTCGCGCCGGCCGAATCTGCAACGCTCTGTTGCCCAGCGTTGACGGCGACGGTCGCGCCCAGCAAGAGCACGACGAAACAAACGACGGCGGCTTTCTTCATCACGGACCCTTCCTGTACTTCTGAGATGAACGGGGGGGTGATCAAAGAGCAAGCTGCCAGAAAACTGCTCCGCGAGCGTGGAAGTGTCAACCTTGGGAGCATGAAGAAGCGTCCTTTCGCTGCTACAGGCAGAGAGTGTTGTCGATACCGGCGCCGCCGAAGAGTTGGTCGCGGAGGCAACAAAGGGCGCGCCCGTAGTTCAGGGGACAGGGCAGCGGACTTCTTGATGACCTCAATTGACGGTAAAACTACGTGTGTAGTATATATACCGTCATGACCCGAGAACAGAAGGACGCGCCTGCACGGCTGGGAGACTTGGAAGCAGAAGTCATGGCTGTCGTCTGGGAGAAAGGCGAGGCCACGGTACAGGAAGTGAAGAACTCCCTCGAACCTGGCCGATCCCCAGCCTACACGACCGTAATGACGGTCATGTCCCGCTTGGCAGAAAAAGGCATCCTGGAGCGTCACAAGGAGGGCCGCGCCTACGTCTACAGCCCAGCGACGGCGCAGGAGAAGCTCGCTGGCTCGATGCTACGGGCTCTAATAGGCCGTTTGTACGGCGGCTCTTCCGCGCACGCGATCGCCCATCTCATTGAATCCGATGAGGGGGTGGACGACGCGGAACTCGCCCGGCTCGAGAAGTTGATCCGACAGAAGCGTCGAAGGTCGTAACCATGAGCACCTTGCAGCAGTTTCTGCTCTACAACTTGCTGCCTGGCCTGGTGGCAGGTGCTTTGGCCTGGGTAGCGGTGCTCGGCGGCATCGAGCTGTTGCGCATCAGGCACGGATCCCTCCGTTTTTGCCTGCTCGGTTTCCCGCTCGTCAAGTCCACGTTTGTCGTCCTTGGTGTGGGTATGGTGCTGCCGTGGCCGCGTGAAGTATTCGGCGCATGGTATGCGAACGCTTTGCCCCTCCGAGCTGTCTTACCCGCATACCTGGCGATCACGGTCGTTGCGTTGACTGGCCGGGCGCTTCTGGTGCGACGAGCTCGCGGGCTCGCGCTCCGCGACACGTTATCAGCGGAGGAGAACTCCCCGAGGCTTGTTCGGGCACTCGACCGGGTGATGGCCGCGTACGAGAGCCAGGAGGCACGGCTCATAGGAGTCTGTCAGTACGCGCCGATTCCCGGGCGGCCCGAGCTCTTGATTACCCGCCGCCCGCTGCACTCACCTCTCGTGGTGACCGCGGGGCGACCCACTATCGTTTTTCCGGAACGATTGGTGCACGACCTGACTGACAAGGAGCTGCAGGGAGCCATCGCTCACGAGGTAGCTCACTTGTGCCTACGAAGGCACACGATTTGCTCCACAGAAAACGTCAAAGCGATTGTTGCAGTGAACCCGATGGCGGCGCTGATGGCGGCGCAGCTGCATCGCGAAGAGGAAAAGGCCTGCGACGACATGGCGACGGTGGCGCTCGGGGACCCCGAGACCTACGCCGAGATGCTGTTGAAGAGCTACCGATTCGCGACGCATGACGCGGTTCCTGTCTTTGGGCAGCTGCAGTATGTGCCCCAGTTACTGGGGATCAAGCCGATACTCTCGGAGCGCATTGAGCGCTTGCTCGATCGCCGGAAAGCGGAGCCCAGCCTGCGCCTCCAATACCTGGCAGCGAGTTGCTTGTCGGTAGCACTCTGGCTGGTTTTCTTCACCGACTTTCTGTAAGGGAGAATTTTTTTGAGGATAACTACTACGGACGTAGTAAAACGGCGGGGGTTGCTTATGATGGAGCAGACGCGAACCAGTCCTTCCCATTGACAATCTAAAGGGAGTGGTCCACTCTCACTAGAGAATCTAAGGGAGCGCCATGACTACTGACAGAGGCGAGTTGCTGCACGGCACGCTCGAGATGCTGATCCTGAGATGCCTCACGGAGGGCCCCATGCACGGGTTCGCGATCACCGAGCGGATGGAACGGGTCACCGGAGAGGTGTTGAGAGTCAACGAGGGCTCGATGTATCCGGCCTTGTATCGCATGCAACGGAGTGGCTGGATCACGTCGGCGTGGGGCAAGAGCGAAAACAACCGCCGGGCAAGATTCTACACGCTCACCCCCGAGGGAAAGCAGCAACTCGAGGCGGCGGTTGCGAAGTGGTCTCGCTTCAGCGAGGCAGTCGACAAAGTGCTGCAGCCTGCGTAGGGAGTGATGGAACCGACCACAGGTCGTGCAACCCGGGAAGAGTCGAGCCAGCAGGCCGGAAACCGGCGGCGGGGCTCGAAGGAGGCCGGATGGCCCGGATGACCATGGCGCTGGCCCGCCTGTGTGGGTTCGGTAGGGTCGACCAGATCGAGCGGGACATCGAGCAGGGCATCGAGGAAGAACTCCGTTTTCACATCGATCGCCGCACCGAGCGCAACGTCGACGCCGGAATGGATCCCCGGAGTGCCCGCCGCGAGGCTTTACGCCGCTTCGGTGACGTCGATGAGATCCGCAACCGGGGTCGTACCATCCTCGCCGGAGCCCCTCCGCCGCGACGCCGGGGCAGCCCGCTCGATCAGTTAGGGCAGGATCTCGGCTTCAGCCTCCGGCTCCTTCGAAAGAACCCGGGGTTCGCTGCGGTGGCGATACTTACGCTGGCCCTGGGGATCGGGGCTAATACGGCGATCTTCTCGGTCGTCGACGCAGTGCTGCTGCGGCCACTTCCCTACTTCGAGCCCGAACGCATCGTACAAGTGTTCGAGCGGACGCCCCGTCAAGTGCTGGAGGGGAGGGGCGCCTTCGCGGTTGCTCCGGCCAACTTCCTCGACTGGCAGGAGCGCAACCAAGTGTTCAGCGAGATAGCGGCTGTCGCCCACACGAGTGTGAGCCTGACGGGAGAAGAAGAGCCGGCCCGGATCTCCGCCCAGCGGGTTTCCGCCGCCTTCTTTCGTATCCTCGGTGCCGAGGCGACCCTCGGTCGTACGTTCCGCCCCGAGGAGGATGCTGTCGACGCCGACGCTGTGGTGGTCATCAGCCACCGGCTGTGGCGCACGGTGTTGGGCGCGGATCCGGAGGTGTTGGGCCGCACGCTCCAGCTCAACGGCGAGCCGCACTCGATCGTCGGTGTCATGCCCGCCGACTTCAGCTTCGGCAGCCTGAGGTCGTGGTCTCAGAGGGTGGACTTGTGGGCAACGGATCCGTTCAGGAACGACGCCCGAACCGAGCGGCGCGCCCATCGGCTGAGCGTGATTGGGCGACTGCAACCGGGCGTGACGCTCGAGCAGGCCGGTGCGGAAATGGACGCAATCGCCGCCAACCTAGCCCAGGAATACCCCGAGACGAACCTAACTCCCATCGGGGGATTGGGCGCCCTCGTCCTACCCCTCCGGGAACAGTTGGTGCGCAACGTGCGAGGCTCGCTTCTGATCCTGATGGGAGCGGCGGGCTTCGTCTTGCTGATCGCCTGTGTCAACGTAGCCAACCTGCTGCTGGCCCGGGCGGACGCGCGGCAGAGAGAGATCGCTGTGCGCACCGCGGTGGGTGCCGGTCGGCTGCGGTTGGCTCGGCAGCTCCTGACGGAGAGCCTGCTGCTGGCATTGTTGGGCGGGGCGGCCGGCCTGTTGCTGGCGCGCTGGGGCGTGGCCTCGATCGTGGTGCTGGCGCCGGACACGATCCCCCTGTTAGAGGGCGTCGGTATCGACGGCCGGGTTTTGGGCGCGACGTTTCTGACCTGCCTCATCACCGCTACCGTTTTCGGGCTCGTTCCGGCCTTGCGCACCGCCAGGGTCGGCGGGGATGCGTCGCTGTGGAGCGTCGGACACCCCGCGACCGGGAAGAACCGAGGGCTCCTCGGGCGGCAATTGCTGGTGGCGACCCAGATCGCGCTGGCCCTCGTGCTGCTGATCGGTGTGGGGCTCATGCTCGCTACCTTCGCGCGCCTACAGCAGATACCCCTGGGCTTCGAAACCGAGAACGTCTACAGGCTGTACATTCAACTACCCCGGGAGAAATACGCCGTCGACAGCGGCAGCGGCGGGAGCCTACCTAGCACCGAACAGTTCATCCTCTGGAACGTGCGCCCCGAGCAGACGGCGCTCGTCAGGGGTGTGGTCGAGCGGTTGGAGAGCTTGCCCGGCATCGAAGCGGCCGGCGCAATCAGCTACCTGCCATTCTTTCCTAACATGTGGGGCAGCAGGTTGAACATCGAAGGACGGCCTCCGCTCGAGAGCGGGCCGTCCTGGGTGTCGACCAACGAGGCTGGGCAGCCAGACCATGCCTTGCTGCGGCCCATCACCCCCGGGTACTTCCAGACCATGGGGATCCCGTTGCTGCACGGCCGCACCTTCTCTTGGGCCGACGACGCAGCGGCAACCGACGTAGCGATCATCAACGAGGCGATGGCGGAAGAGTACTGGCCGGGGCAGAGCCCACTGGGCCGGAGCTTCATCGGGGCCGATGGGGTGGAAGACACCCCGCGACCCTTCGAGGTGGTGGGGGTCGTGGCGAACGTCTGGGAGCGCGGGTTCGGCCAGCGGGCCCTCGAGATGCCGGGAGGGCACCAACCCGTCATGTACATCCCGCAGGCGCAGCAATCGGAAGCTTACATCGACTGGCAGATCGCCTTCCCCATGCGGGTGAACTTCGTCGCCCGCTACTCGGGGGAAGATCGGCATGTCGCGGCTGCTATGCGGGAGGTTCTCAAGGAGCTCGATCCGCAGCAGCCCATCGCCAGCTTGCAGAGTTTGGACGAGTACGTCGCTGAGGCCCTCACGGACCGGCGCTTCTACACGCTTCTGATAGGTACCTTCTCGGCCATTTCGCTGTTGCTGGCGCTGATGGGAATCTACGGCGTCATGGCCTACCAGGTAAGCCAGCGGGTCCACGAGATCGGCGTCCGCCTGGCGCTCGGGGCGCACCCCGCCACGATCGTGAAGATGATCGTGAGAGGCGGGCTCGCCGTGGGGATGCTCGGCGTGACAATGGGCGTAGCGGGAGCCCTGGCTCTCACACGACTCCTGTCGAGCTGGCTCTGGGGCGTCACTGCCACCGACCCGGTCACCTTTGCCAGCCTGTCGGCCGTGATGTTGGTGGTCGCCCTGATCGCCTGCCTGGTGCCGGCGCGGCGGGCGGCCCGAGTGGATGCGGTGATCTCGCTGCGAGCGGAATGACCTAAGTACTCCGTCCCATAAGTACGATGATGTTTGCCGGCCGTCTCACGGGTGAGATCAAGGCGCGAGGAGGTCGTGCTCATCGCCGAGTACTGGGAAAAGGGCATGCCGGAGTCGCAGCGGGAGAAGGACGAGCAGGCCCTGAAGATCTTCACCGAGCTGTTCCCCGATCGAGAGGTCATCCAGCTCCGACCGCGCGGCATCAATTGCTACGGTGGTGGTGTTCATTGCGCCACCCAGCAGCAGCCGGTGGCGGCAAGTCACAGCGGCGGATAACCTGAACACCGTTCCCCCGGCGAGTCGACGACGGTGCGATCGAGAACGGACAGAGAGCGCGGCCGGAGGGCGGGGAAGGAGATAAACGATGCGACGAGGCAACCGCAGGATCTTTCCGCCCTTCTTAGTCGTAGCGACAGCCTGCCTCTTCGTGACTGCTGACGTCAGTCCCTCGCGGGCCCACGGCAGCGAGGCGCGCTACGTGGTGGAGCTCGAGTGGACGAGAGACAACATCGCTCGCACCTTCGGGGTGTCTCGTTCCGAGCTCGGAATCGGGGGACGGAAGACCCCGTTCGAGATAAGAGCGATCGGCGACAGATCGTGCGTCGTCGGCTCGCTCGTCGTGCTCGACGTCGACGACGAGTTCGCGTTCGACATCGACGAGCCCGTGGATCTGACGGTGACCTACGCACCGGATCTCACGGCTACATTCCGCGTTGGCTGGAACAGAAACGGCGGCGACGGCATCGGCAGGTCGGAGCCGATCGAGCCGGAGCCAGGGGCCACCTTACGCCAGGTGACGCTGACGCTGGACCGCGCCCGCTTCGCGGGGCAGGGAACCAAAGGAACCGACCTGGCCATCGGCGGCCGGGGCGGGATCGCGCTCTGCGACGTCGAGCTGACCCGCAGCGGAACCACGGTGGTTCCCGCATCGTCCGGACGCTTACGTCTCAAAATCCAGGACGCCGGTTCGGGGCGCCCCATTCCCGCCCGCGTCGGGCTGTACGACACCACGGGCCGAGCCCCGCTGCCGTCAGAGCGGTCGGTCCTGGTGCATCGGTTCACCGACGAGGTTCGCCTGCTCTGGGTGAACCAGCGGACCTTCTGGCCCTCGGAAAACCGATTGGCGTTTTACGTGGACGGCGACTATGAAGCCCGCCTGCCGGCGGGAACCTACGAGCTGGTCGCCACCCGCGGGCCCGAGTATCGAGCCTATCGCGAGGAGATCGAGGTTCGAGGTGGCGAGACAAGCACGATCACGGTCGCTCTGGAACGCTATGCGGACCTGCCCGGCCGCGGCTGGTTCTCCGGCGACTCGCACGTCCACATCGCGCGCGACGAGACCGACGATGACGCGGTCTGGGGACAGGTCGCCGCCGAGGATATCCACGTCGCGAACCTGCTAGAGATGGGCAATATCGCGGTCACGCACTTTAAGCAGCCGGCATGGGGTGAGGCGGGCCGATACCTTCGCGACGACCACGTGCTCGTTTCGGGGCAGGAAGACCCCAGAACCGTCCACCGCGGTCACACGATCCATCACAATCTTGACGAGCCCATCCACCTCGACGCCGATTCTTACTTCCTGTACCACCAGGTCTTCGAGGAATCGCGCCGCCGCGGGGGGATCTCGGGTTACGCGCACCTCGGCCAGCTATTCAACGGCCAGCGCGGCCTCGCTTTGGACGTCCCCTTCGGGATCGTCGATTTCATCGAGGTGCTCCAGGGCGGACGCCTGTTCGGCGACATCTGGTACAGCTTTCTGAACATCGGCTACAAGGTGCTCCCCGTCGCGGGGGCCGACTACCCGTACTTCGGGCCGACGCTGCCGGGCGTCGAGCGGACCTACGTCAAGCTCGACGGCCCGTTCGATACCGACGCCTGGTACGATTCGTTCCGCCGCGGCCGCGTGTACGTGAGCAACGGTCCGTTTCTCGAGCTCACCGTCGACGGCCACGAGATGGGTGAGGAGTTCAGCGTCGAGCGCGATGCGACTCTCGAGATCGTGGCCGAAGCGTCGCTGAACCCCGACGTGGACGGGCTGAATCGCCTGGAGCTCGTCGTGCTCGGCGACGTGGTCGCGTCGGAGCAAGCGGACGGACGGGACCGGATCGAGCTGCGTACCGAGCTGACGGCAGAAAGGAGCATGTGGATCGCGGTCCGCGCTTTCGGTGATCGCGAGGGGCCGGGGGGCATGACCGTGGCCCACAGCGCTCCGATCTTCGTCGTCGTCGACGGCGAGCCGACCTGGAAGCCGGAGGCGGTGCCCGAGCTGGTAGCGCTCCATCGCGGCAAGCTCCAAGAGCTTCTGACCGCCCCGATCGAACCAGACAACGACCTGGAGTCCTGGGAAACCAGCGCGCTGTTGCTCGAGCAATGGGACAAGCAACGCGAGCTGCTGGAACCGCGCATAGCAGAGGCAGACGCGCGGTACCGGGAGCTGCTGGAGCGGGTGCAACGCTCCTCGCGTCGCTAGCGGGTTGTGCCGTTCTGGTTCCCTGACTAGATTTCACCCTAAGGCCATCAAGGCCATTTCCCATTCACGCCTTTTGCTCGTCAAGTTCGCCTCGATCAACGACGCGACCCTCCGCCGGGCATTTCTGAAGTCCGAGGCGGTCGCCGGATATCGTTTCGACCTTCCAGCGCCAGCTTGACACGCGCCTTCATATCATTCGCGAGCAGTCGGACATTTCCGGTCTCCACGAGTACCCGTGGTGGTCCCGCATCAACGTCGTGCTCAACTGGTTCGAGGAGTTGAAGCAGCGGGTGCCAACGGGGCGGTAGGCGAACCCAACGAGCGGGCCCGCACGGTACACGGTAGAGGCGCCGAAAGTGGGCCCTCCAGGATTCGAACCTGGGACCTACCGGTTATGAGATAAACGGTCTCACCCGCGCCCTCCGCGCTGCCTATGGGTGGCGCGTAGCGCGCGGTGACTCGATCACGGACGACGTCGGGAGCCCTTCTTGGATGGTGCCGCTCAGCGACCTCAGCAACGCGACGAGCGCTTGCTTCTCCTCGGTGGCCAGTTTCAGCGGGTGCAGCTCCGGATCGAGGTGGATGTTGTTGTTGCCGCCGCGATCGTAGTAATCGATGACCTCCTCGAGCGTACCGATGCTGCCGTCGTGCATGTAGGGAGCGGTGCGTTCGACGTCGCGCAACGTCGGGGTCTTAAAGGCTCCGCGATCGTCCTCCACGCCGGTGACCATGTACCGTCCTTGGTCGAGCAGTGTTCCCTCCTGCCAGGCGACGCCGGTGTTGTGGAAGCGCTCGTCGGTCAAGGTCGGGCCCACATGACAGGTGGCGCAATTCCCCT
>JADFNY010000386.1 GCA_022563115.1 Acidobacteriota bacterium
GATCGTGTCACCCCCGAATCCTCGGTCGGCGTAGCCGCCGACCGCATGATCGGCAAGGTCGGCGTGGTGATCGACGCCGTGAAGCCGCATGGCGTCACCGGGCGGGTGCGACTGGGCAGCGAAGAATGGCGCGCGGCGGCGGATGGCGAGGAGTCGATTCCCGTGGATACAGCGGTCGAAGTGCTGCGGGTCGACGGAACCCACGTCGTGGTTCGACCGCGAGGCGCCGGTGAGTCGACATGAGCGTCTCCTTCGTTTTCGTTGCCGTCGTGATCCTCGCCATCGTGGTGATGATCGGCGCGGTCTTTCTGATAGCCAGGGGAGGTAACCGATGAGTGCAACCGTATTTCTCTTGATGGTTGTTGTCTTCGTCGTCATCATATTCGCGGCGCGGGGGGTAAGAGTCGTTCGGCCGTGGCAGAAGGGGGTGATCGAGCGTCTGGGCAAGTACACGCGTACGGCGGGCAGCGGCATCACGCTGATCATTCCGTTCCTCGACAGCATGGACAAAGTCGACATGCGCGAGCAGGTCGTCGACGTGCCGCCGCAGGAGGTCATCACACGAGACAACGTCGTGGTGACGGTCGATGCGGTCGTGTACTACGAGGCCACGGACCCGGTGAAGCTGATCTACAACGTCGCCGACTTCTACACCGCGGCGACCAAGCTGGCGCAGACCAACTTGCGTAACGTCATCGGCGAGATGACGCTCGACGACACGCTCACCTCGCGCGACAGGATCAACACCGAGCTGCGCGGCGTCCTCGACGAGGCCACCGACAAGTGGGGTACCCGGGTCGTGCGTGTCGAGATCCAGCGCATCGACCCGCCGGCCGACGTCACCGAGGCGATGCACCGGCAGATGAAGGCCGAGCGCGAGCGCCGGGCGATGATTCTCCAGGCCGAGGGCGAGAAGCAGGCGTCGATCGAGGTTGCCACCGGCCAGAAGCAGGCGACCATCCTCGAGGCCGAGGGCCAGGCGCAGGCGATTCGCGAGGTTGCCGACGCCGAGAAGTACGAAAAGACGACGGTCGCCGACGGTGAGGCCGAAGCCATCGCCAAGGTCTATGGGGCCATCCACGAGGGTGATCCGACCAACGACCTGATCGCGATCAAGTATCTCGAGGCCCTCCAGGGGATCGCCGACGGCCAGGCCACCAAGATCTTCCTGCCGCTCGAGGCCACCGGCGTGATGGGTGCGATCGGTGGGATCGGCGAACTGTTCAGGGTCAGCGGCGCTGGTGAAGGCGCCGTTGATAGCGAGGCGCCGGACAGGCCGGCGGCGCCGAAACCGCAAAGCAAGTATGGGACGCGCCGCGCTGCCGGCGGCGCGATGAGCTGACTCGGGCTGGGATCCGACGCCGACCGGCAGGCCCCCGAACCCGACAGCGTTGTTCAACCAGCGCAACCTGAATAGTGTTGCCCCGGTGTCGCGGGTGGGGGCTTGTCGTTCGTCGTTCGTGCAGCAGCGGAGGGGTCATGAAGGTCGCTATTCGAATCGTCGCCGTCGTCTTCCTGTTCTCGTTCCTGCAGGGATGCTTTCCCTCGTCCTCTCCGGAATCCGCAACCGTCGAGACGAGCCTCGTCCGCGGCCGCGCGTTGACGCTCGAGGACTACTACCGCATCCAGAGCGTCGGTAGGCCGCAGATCTCGCCCGACGGCGCCTGGGTTCTGTACAGCGTTTCGACCCCGGTCGAGGCCGACAACAGCTCCAGGACGCAGTTCTGGACGGTGCCGAGCGACGGGTCTGCCGAGCCCGAACGGGTGCGGCATCGGGGGCGTGATGTCGCCGACGCGCGGTGGACCGAGGACAGCACGCTGCGCTACACGGTTTCGCGCAACAACCGCGAGAGCAACTGGCAACGCGACGTCAACAATCCGCGCTCGGTGCCCCGCAGGGTAGGCGAGGACGATGACGGAATCGTCAGTCCGGACGGCCGGTGGGTGGCGACGCTGCAGCAGATTCCCTTCGCCCTGGAGGCTGGCGCGACGCCCCGGTCCGAGTTCGAAGAGCGGCACGAGGCCCGCTTCGAGGGGGTCGCCTTCGACTGGATGTACTTTCAGCGCGACGGGGCGCGCTTCCCGACCCCCGACCCGCGAGCCAGGCCGGGGCAGTCCATCCTGCTTCGATTGGTGGGCAGTCAAACGCCCGAAGGCGACGGCTTGCGCCTCATCGGCGACCTCGATCTGCGACCGACAAACCTGGTGTGGAGCCCCGACAGCCGCGCGCTGGCGTTCGTCGCCGATGCCGACCATCGGGACGAGCGAACCTACGGGCGCTCGGACATCTGGATCGTGACGCTCAACGGCGACGTGCACCGCCTCACCGGCGACGGGTACACCCACTCGAGCCTGGCGTTCTCGCCCGACGGTCGTTACCTGTCGTTCGTGCGTGGCTTCGGGACCGACATGGTCATCGAACGCCGTCTGGACCACGGCGGACCGCGGGATCTTTACATCTGGCCGCTGTCGGCGCGGGGCGCCGAGCGTGATGTCATCCCGGCGGCCAAGCGCGACGCGGCCGGGGTCGTGATCGGTGAGCCGATCAACGCCACCGACGATTGGCACTTGATGCCGGGGCAACCGCTTTGGGCGCCGGACGGGCGCACTATCTACTTCACCGCCGGCATCGGCGGTAGCACGCACTTGTTCCAGGTGCCGATCGGGGGCGGCGATGACGTTGGGCCGGTCGAACAGATCACCACCGGTGAGCGGCGCCTCAACGGCGTGAGCTTTGATCGCGGCTTCTCGAAGATCGCCTACACGGTGGGGCGCTTCGAGGGTCCGTCCGAGGTCTGGGTGGCGAACATCGACGGATCGGACGAGCGGCAGCTGACCCACGTGCACGACGCCTTGATGGAGGAGATCGCCTTCAGCAGGGCGGAGCGCATTCAGTACCCCAGTTACGACGGCACGATGATCGAAGGCTGGTTGCTGTACCCCTACGGCTACAACAGCGACCCGACGGCGGCGGAACAAACCTACCCGATGGTGGTCAGCAGCCACGGTGGGCCGCACTCCGCCTCGGGCTACGTCTTCAACTTCAAGCAGCAGTTGTTCGCCGCCAACGGCTATTTCGTCGTCCAGACGAACTTCCGCAGCTCGACCGGGTACGGCGAGGCCTTCAAGTGGGCTACCTGGGGTGCCTGGGGCGACCTCGACGGACAAGACGTGATGGCCGGTATCGACTACGTGCTCGAGCGCTTCCCGATCGACCCTGACCGCGTCGGGACCACCGGCCATTCGTACGGCGGCTTCATGAGCAATTGGTTGATCACCCAGTATCCAGACCGTTTCGCGGCCGCGGTGGTCGGCGGAGAGCACAAGGTCGCGGACGAGCTGACCCTCAAGGCGCTCGATGAGCAGATCGTAGTCACGCAACTGCTCGTAGTTGCCCACGGTTCGCCGGATCTCGTGTTGGCTGACGAATCCACCGGCCCAGTGGATCGTGACATCGACGCACTCGGTCTTTTCCTGGACGCCGACGACCACTCGCTCGACGAGCCGCCGGACGATTTCCTGACGATCCTGGACGGTCGTCGAGG
>JADFNY010000056.1 GCA_022563115.1 Acidobacteriota bacterium
CCGTGGCGCGACAAGAAGCAAACCTGCTTGCCCTCCAGAGTCCCCAGGATGAACGCCTCGGATGGATCTCCGAACGGGGTTGATACGTTGATCTCCTCGCGGTCCGTGAGCTCCTCCATCTCGTAGAGGCCGCTGCCACCGATCACACCGATTCGCGCCTCAGGCATAGGTTTCCTCGTCGTCATCCGTTGAGTCTGGGTTGCCGGGATCAGCGCCGCGTCGCCAGCATCTCACGCGCGTGTTGCCGTGTGGCCTCGGTCACTTCCAAGCCCCCAAGCATACGCGCTAGTTCTTCAACTTGCTCTCCCTCCGCGAGGGTCCGGGCCGCGACCTCGACGCGGCCGTCGTTGTTTTCCACCTTGCTTATCCCGATGTGGGTGTCGGCATAGGCGGCAACCTGCGGTAGGTGGGTGACGACGAGCACTTGATGGCTACGGCCGAGCGCTACGAGCCGCTGCGCCAGCCGTTCGGCGACACGACCTCCGCCGATGCCCGAATCAACCTCGTCGAAGACCATCGTCTCGAGTGGATCGCCGTCGGTGGCGGTGAGCTTGAGCGCCAGCATGACGCGCGACAGCTCGCCTCCCGATGCAACCTTCGAAAGCGGGCCCGGTGCTTCGCCAGGGTTGGCGGCGAGGAGGAACTCCACCCGGTCGCTACCGCAGCGACCGGCCCCTTCCGGCAGCCCGGCCCGGGCTTGACCGCTGCGCGGGCCCACGGCGGCATCGAAGCGCGCCCCCTCCATGCCGAGCTCCGACAGCTCGGCAAGCACTTGCTGCTCCAGCTCGCCGGCAGCCTTGCGACGCGCCGCACCGAGCTCTGCTGCGGCTCGCCTGTATCTGTCCACGGTCGCATCGAGCGCCGCCTGAAGCTCCTCGAGGCGTTCGTCGTGGCGCTCGAGGCGCTCGAGCTCGTGGCGTGCCTCGGCGCCGTGCTCGATGATCGACTCGATGTCGTCGCCGTACTTGCGCCGTAACCCGTGTAGGGTGCCGAGCCGTGCCTCGACCTGGGCGAGGCGCTCGGGCTCGACCTGCAGCGAATCACGGTAGCGCTGCAGGGCGCGGGCCGCCTCCTCGGCGGCGAAGCGGGCGCCGCTGACCGCCTCGGTCTCGGCCGGTGAGCCGGGATCCAGCTCACGCAACCGCTCGAAGTCACGCTCGACCCGGGCAAGCAGGGACGCCGCGGAAGATTCCCCCTCGTAGAGAGCTTCCACCGAATCGCCCGCCAGTTGCATGAGCTCTTCGGCATGTGCCAGGCGCGTACGCTCTTCTGCGAGCTCGGTGTCCTCGCCGGCGCGCAGTTGCGCCGCTTCGATCTCGTCGGCTTGAAAGCGCAGCACATCAACTCGCTGCACGCGGTCGCGCTCGTCCATGGTGGTGGCAGAGAGACGATCGGCGGCCTCGACGGCGTCGTCGTACGCCGCGGCTACGGCGTCGCGGAGGGACGCGGCGGCGGCGAAACGGTCGAGTAGGTCGCGATGCGCCCGAACGGCGAGGAGCGATTGATGGTCGTGTTGTCCGTGCAGATCGACGAGGCGGTCGCCGATTGCTTTGAGCTTCTGCAGGCTGACCAGTTGATCGTTGACGTAGGCGCGGCTTCCGGAAGCCGTGATCACCCGGCGCACGACGATGGAGCCGTCCTCAGCGGCCAACCCGGCCTCAGCCAGCTCCGCCGCGAGTTCTTCGTCGCGCGGTGCCGCGAACGCCGCCTCGACGACCGCACGGTCGGCCCCGGTCCGTACCTTTTCGAGCGACGCTCGCTCGCCGAGCACCAATCCCAATCCGCCGAGGATGATCGACTTGCCGGCCCCCGTCTCGCCGGTGAACACCGTCAGCCCGGGCGAAAGCTCGAGAGACACGTCGTTGACAACCGCCAGGTTCTTGATCCGCAAGTAGGCAAGCATGTTCTTGTCCAGTATTCCCGCCCCGACGCGAATCCGCCACCTGCATGAAACGCGGCCCAGGAGAGCCCCGATTCGTCCCCTGCTCCCACGTCGTCCCCTACTCCTATACAGACGGGCGTGCACATGCTAATTTGGCGGTGGGTGGTGACAAGTGTGCATCCGCGCGCATGGTTGTGTGGAGCAGCTTGCCACGTGGCATACACACGAATCCTTCGCGATTTCGCACTATCCCCCGAGTAGAGTCCCGAATTTGGACGCTTCGCTCGTACTGCAAGCGGGAGACGGGGTGATCAGCCTCGTATGGGGCGCCGGGTGGATGGCTTGGTTTCTGCTGTTCGTTCTCTCCGTCTTTTCCGTCGTCTCGTGGGCGATCATCCTCGATCGCGTCATGCTGTTCCGCAAGGCCGAGCGGGAATCGCAGCAGTTTCTCGAGACCTTCCGCGGCTCTGCCAAGTTTTCGCAGGCGAAGTCGGCTGCCGAGGAGCTCGAGACCACTCCCCTATCGGCCATGTTCCTCGCCGGCCACGCCGAGCTCGCCGCGCAGATGGAAGACGGCAAGAGCGCCGGCGAACAGACGCTGATCCAGCTATCCCCCTTGCAGCGTGGCCTGCAGCGAGCGGCGCGTTCCGAACGCAACCGGCTGCAGCGCATGATGATGTTTCTCGCCACCACAGCGGCCGTCTGCCCGTTCATCGGCCTTTTCGGAACCGTGTGGGGCATCATGGATGCATTTGCCGCCATCGGCAGCTACGGCTCCGCGGACATCGCGGTGTTGGCGCCCGGGATCAGCGCGGCGCTGACGACGACGGCGGCCGGCCTTGCCGCCGCCATCCCCGCGGTGGTTGCATATAACTATCTACAAACACGGATTCGTGGCTTTGTAGACCGGATGTATGACTTCGGGCTCGAGTTCCTCGCCCTCATCGAGCGCAATTTCCCCACCAAGGCGTAGCGCCCCATGGAATTCGGTTGGTTTCACGACGACGAAGAAGGGCTCACCGAGATCAACATCACGCCGCTCGTCGACGTCTCTCTCGTCCTGTTGATCATCTTCATGATCACCGCCCCGATGCTGGTGCAGGGTGCCAGCGTCGATCTGCCGCGGACACGGGCTATGAACAAGCTGCCGAGCGGCAATGTATTCGTGACCGTGGACGAAAACGGCGACATCTACCTGAACGACATCGACACACCGCTCGAGCTCACGGATCTCGAGGAGCGGTTGATCCCGTTCATCGAGCTCGGACAGTCCGTCTATCTGCGGGGCGACAAGGCGACCAACTACGGACGGATCATGGAGGTGATGGACGCCATCACGTCCGCCGGTCTGGACAACGTGAACCTGGTTACGACGCCGGTTCCGCTCAACCAGCGCTAGGCCGAGTGAACGTGCGATGGTTCTGGTGAGATGAGCTCGACCGAGGCGCTGCATGCCGACCACGTCTACGCGATTCTCGCGCGCCGGCAGAAGACGGAGCTACGCTTTCGATCGGCCATCATCACGTCGACCGCGCTGCACACCGGTGCCACCCTCGCGATTCTGCTCGCCCCCCTGCTCATCCCCAAGCCGGTGGTCCTCTTCGAGTTCACCCCGGTCAACCTCGTCGAGCTGACACCACAGCCCGAATCACCGCCGCCGCCCGAGGCCGGGGAACCCACCGCGCCGGAGCCCGACGAGGGGCCCGAGCCGGAGGACATCGAACCGCCGCCCCCCGACGACGTCCCCGAGGACCTCGAGGCCCAGCGCCGCCAGGAGGAAGAGGAGGAAGTGCGGCGCCGCGAGGAGGAACGACGCCGACAGGAGGAGCTCGAAGCGCAGCGTCGCGACGCCGAAGAGGCGGCGCGACGACGTCGGGATGAGCAAGAACGGCGCCGCCGCGAGGAAGAGGAGGCGCAACGCCGCGCCCCGCAGAAGGCGGCCCGCCAAGAGGTCGCTCCGGCGGAGCCGCAGGAAATCACCCAACAGGCACGCCGTGGCCAGGTCGGTCTGTCGTTGACCAACGACACCGGAACGGTGAGCGAGCAGGACCAGACCCTGTTGCAGTTCTGGATCAACCGCGTGCTCGCCAACATCGCCACCAAATGGGATCCACCGTCGCGGCCTCCGGGCTCGCAGGAGATCCTGGCAGTCGTCCGCTTTCGGGTCGGCCGCAACGGCCGTATCATCGTCGATCCCGATACCCGCTCGAGCAGCGGCAACCGGCGCTACGACGCCGCCGCCGTCCGTGCCATCTTGGCGGGGCAGCCCTTTCCACCGCTGCCGCAGGCGTACCGGGGCAATACGCTCGGCATCAACCTCGGTTTCCGACAGTGAGAACGCACATGGACTCCCGACATCGTTTGCCCATCACGCTTCTGGTCGGGGCGGTTGCGATCGCCACTGTGGCTTCCGTTGCCGGCGCCGCACCGACACAGAATCAACAGGACCAGGACATCTACATCGAGCTAAAGGGCAGAGCCCTCAAGCCCATCACCATCGCGGTGCCGACCTTCTCGATCATCTCGGGCGCCGAGGGGGAAGCCAACACGCTGCATCGGGTCTTGTTGAGCGACCTGAACTACTCGATGGTGTTCGACCTCGTCGATCCAGAGTTTTACCCCGACATCGAGTCCGGCGACGGCCCCCCGGACTTCACGACCTGGCGCCAAACCGGCGCCGAAGCGTTGATTCGCGGCTTCGTGCGCCGTCAGGGTGACGATCTGATCGCCGAGTTTCGCCTCTATGACGTCGCCAGCGGCCAGCAGATCATCGGCAAGCGCTACTACCAGGAGATCCCGGTCACGGCGGCAACGATCTCGAACACGGATTTGCGCGGCATCGCCCACGAGTTCAACGACGAGGCCGTCTTCTACTTCACCGGCCAATACGGCGTCGCCTCGAGCCGGATCGCCTACGTCTCCAGCCGGCGGGGCCCCAAAGAGATCTACGTCATGGATTACGACGGCTACGGCGCCCAGCGCATCACCAACGACGGTGGATTCGCGTTGAACCCGGCGTACTCCCCCGATGGAGATCAGATCGCCTACGTTTCCTACCGTTCACACGACGGCATCCCGAACGTCGATATCGCCATGCTGAACCGGGGCGGCGGTATTCCGCTGTTGGTCATCCGCACCGACGGCCAGGACAGCAGCCCGGACTGGGCACGGGACGGCAGCCGCCTGGTGTTCTCTTCCACGAAGGACGGCATCGGCGCCGGCAATTCCGAGATCTACACGTCGAGACCCGACGGCAGCGACGTGCAGCGAATCACCAACAACTCCGAGATCGACACGTCGCCGACGTTCTCACCCAACGGCCGGGAGATCGCCTTCATCTCGACGCGCAGCGGCGGCCAGCACCTGTACAAGATGAGCATCGACGGCACCAACGTCCGCCGCCTGCGCGTCGAGGCACCCAGATCGATTCCCCGTCCTGGAACCCGAACCCACAGCTTTCCGATCTGATAGCGTATGTTGCTTCAGCAGGGGGTAACAGGTTCCAGATTTTCGTGTACTCTCTTAGCTCCGGCCGCAGCGTCCCGGTGACGCGGGGCTATGGGCGTGCCGACTCTCCGAGTTGGTCGCCCGACGGAAGACAGATTGTTTTCGAGTCGGCGCAAGGCGCCCAGACCCAAATTTTTGCGATCGGGCTGGACGGCTCGCGTCTGCGACAACTGACCAGAGAAGGCAACAACCAGAGCCCCTCTTGGGGTGGGAGATGAGCGGTAATTGCTCACCGAACGGAGGAAGAGACCGATGAAAGCTCTCCTACAACGCACAGGCCTCGTTGTCCTGACGATCGCGGTCGGCACCCTGGCGGCGTGCTCCAGCCAGGAGCCGCCGGAGGTGACGCCTGAGCCGCCACCGCCGGTCGAGGCGCCCCCGCCGCAGCCGCAGCCGAACGTGGAGCCGCCAGCGGCCGGGGCGTTCGAGGAAGCCGAGCCCGGGAGCGACGTCCTCAGCATCACGCAGATCAACGAAGAGGGCCGCCTGCAGACGATATACTTCGACTACGACAAGTCGGAGATCCGACCCGACCAGCGCGCCAAGCTACAGGCCAACGCCCAGTTCCTGCGCGAGAACACCAACTTCCGCCTGGTGATCGCCGGTCACTGCGACGAGCGCGGTACGCGCGAGTACAACATGGCGCTCGGCGAGCAGCGCGCCAGCGCAACGATGCAATATCTCGTGTCGCTCGGTGTGCCGCGCGACCGCGTCGACATCATCTCCTACGGCGAAGAGAATCCCGCCGCGACCGGCAACACGGAGTCGGCGTGGGCACAGAATCGCCGAGCTCAGTTCCAAGCGGTCGAGGGCAACGACCGCTAAGCGCAAGACTCGGCGGCCGGTTCGCGTCGTGGCCGACCGGCCGCCCCTGAACACGTTCTCCCCGAACGCCGCGGAGAAGCCTTGAACGAACGCCGGCAGCCGCGCACGCTCCTTTTGATTGCGGTGCTGGTGCTCGTGTTTGCGGCCCCGGCCTGTGTCTCCATGCAACGGCGTGTCACCGAGTCCGAAAACCGCTCGAACACCCTCGAGGCCCAGGTCGCTGATCTGCAGGCGAACCAGCAGAACATCATCAGCCGCCTCGGCGCCTTGCGCGCCGAGCTCGAAGCGGCGCTCGATCCGATACGCGCCCGGCAGGCCGGCGGCGGCGCCGACCTTCGCGCCCTGGAGGCTCAGGTCTCGACCCTGAGCGAGCAGGTCCGGCAGCTGACCACGGCGCTCGCCCAGGCCCAAGGTGGTGTGGCGACAACGCCGACGACGGGAACTCCGGCCCTGACCACGCCGATGCCGCCGGCCGGCGGCGGGCAACCGAGCAACGAGCTCGACGCCGCCCCCGGAACGGAGGAAGGCACGCTGTTCAACAGCGCCTACGCCGACTACACCGCCGGGCAATTCATCGTCGCGGTGAGCGGATTCGAGGAATTTCTTGTCCGCCATCCGGGGTCGACTCGCGCCGCTGACGCCCTCTACTGGATCGGAGAATCGCTCGCCGCCCAGGATCTGCACGATGACGCCCGCCTTCGCTTTCTCGAGATCACGCGGGCATACCCGAGCAGCCCAAAGGTCCCCGACGCCGTCTTGCGCGCCGCGCTCGAAGCCGTCGAGCTGGGCCGGCGCGACGATGCCATCCGTGAGTTGCGACAGCTGATCGCGGCGTACCGCGGCAGCGACGCCGCGCTGATCGGCTGCATGCAGCTCGATCGGCTCGGCCAATCGCTGCCCGCCGGCTGCCAACTTCTGTCGCCTAGGCTCGACGCAGGCCCGACGCCCGGCGAGCAGCCTGGCGCCACAACCTGAATCGACGGGCCTGTGGCCGTCTAATTGTTGTGGTACACAGAGACGTACGTAAACGACCGGCACACCCCGGGCGGAATCAGTAATCCCGACAGCGAAGAGAGGCACCGAATGGCACGGGGCGTCAACAAAGTAATTCTTATCGGCAACCTGGGTAAGGACCCGGAGATCCGCTACACGCAAAACGGCACCGCGGTGGTCAATTTCTCGCTTGCCACAACCGATAGCTGGACGAAGGACGGCGAGACGAACGAGCGCACCGAGTGGCACAACATCGTTGCCTGGGCTCGGCTGGCCGAGATCTGCAACCAATATCTACAAAAGGGCAAACAAGTCTACATCGAGGGCCGCATCCAGACCCGCAAGTGGGAGGACCGCGACGGCAACACCCGCTACACCACCGAGGTCGTCGCCCAGAACATGCAGATGCTGGGCGGCCGCGGCGACAGCGACTTCGACGATGGTGGTGGCGGTGGCGAAGGTGGTGGTGGTCCCTCCGGGGGCCCGGCGCCCGGACCGGGCGACGCCGGCGTGACCGACGACGACATCCCGTTCTAGCAGTTTGCTGGGTAGTAAAACCCGATCCACGAGGCTAGTAAGCGGGATCCTGTTGCTCCAGCGATGCCGGAGTGGGAACCATGAATCTGGGGCGGCGGTTACCCGCCGCCTCATGCGGCCTACCCGGGAACGGGGCGGGCCTCCCCATGTTCCCCTATTTGGCCTTGCTCCACGTGGGGTTTACCGAGCTACCGGCGTCACCGCCGGCACTGGTGGGCTCTTACCCCACCGTTCCACCCTTACCGCCCAGCGGCCGCAAGCGGTCGCCTTCGCAGGCGGCGGTATTGTTTCTGTGGCACTAGCCTGGGGTTACCCCCACTGGGTGTTACCCAGCACGCGGCCCGTGGAGTCCCGACTTTCCTCCACCGGAAGCGCCGAAGCGCCCGGCAGCGGCTCCCCTGCCTCGTGGATCGGGATGTCGTTATTCTACCGTGGGTTATCTTGCTGTGGTGGCGGATTATTGGCGTTGACCAGCGCGATGTAACGATCCGTCGCATCGATAGCGTCGGCGAAATACAAGATTCCCGCGATCCGCGTGTCGAGGATCAGGTCGTAACCCTCTTCGTTGGCGAGTCTCTCGACGGCCGGAATCAAGACATTGTTGATGCGCGTCTGTGCCTCTTCGGCCATCCGGTTCAGGGCGCGGCGCGCATCGTCGCGGAGACGCTGCAGATCGACCTCCAGTTGCTCGATCAGCGACTGCATGCGACCCAACGCCACCGCGGTGAGCGTCAACCGCTGCGCCTGGGCTTGGGCCACGAGCGTATCGAGCTCTCCCTGCTTCTGGACGACGCGGTCATCCCAGTCGGCCATCGCCGCCTGGGTCTCTTGCTGCACCAGGATGCCGATGTTCGATTCCAGCAGAACACGATCGCCGTTGATCACGGCGATCTTCAGCCTGGTGGTCTGCCCCACGGCGGGCAGTTGTGAAGGCGCCGCAGGCTGCTGGCCGGGGACGCCGGCCTGCTGCGCGTACGCCGGGTACGTCACACCGACGCTCAGGATCGTCGCCAGCGCCAAGCCGCGCACAATCCAGTCTCTTGCCTTCATCGGTTCCCGATCTCCTTGTTCTAGGGAAGTCTGATGCGAAGTCACATGCGGCCGGAGATCGGCCGTCACGGGCGATTACATGAAAGCGTAGCACGAAGGCCCGAGGATGATCACTATCCTCGGGCCTTCGAAAAAGCCACCCAATACCGGGTACGCCACGGTACCCGGTCTCGTAGGGACTTCTTAGAAGTCGCCCATGCCGCCGCCGGTGGCGTGAGCGTCTTCGTCTTCCGGCAGTTCCGAGATGATCGCCTCGGTCGTCAACAGCAGACCGGACACCGACGCCGCATTCTCCAGAGCGTGGCGGACGACCTTGGTCGGATCGATGATACCGGCCTTGATCAGATCGGTGTGCTCCATCTTCTCGGCGTCGAAGCCGTGGGTCTCGATCTTCGCCTTGCGGACCTGCTCGATGATGAGATCAGGGCTCGCAGCGCCGGCATTGATCAGGATCTGCCGCAAAGGCTCTTCCATGGCGCGACGCACGATCTCGACACCAACCTGCTCGTCGCCTTCGACTTCGAGCTTGGCGACCACCGCCTGGGCGCGCAGCAGGGCCACACCACCGCCCGGGACGATGCCCTCTTCGACGGCCGCCTTGGTGGCGTGCATGGCGTCCTCGACGCGGGCCTTCTTCTCCTTCATCTCGGTCTCGGTCGCCGCCCCGACGTTGATCACCGCAACACCGCCGACCAGCTTTGCGAGTCGCTCCTGCAACTTCTCGCGGTCGTAGTCCGACGACGTGTTATCGATCTGCTTGCGGATCTGGCCGACGCGCCCCTGGATGTCGGAGGTCTTCCCGGCGCCTTCGATGATCGTCGTCTCATCTTTGGTGATGATCACCTTCTTGGCGCTGCCGAGGTCCTCCGCCTTGACGTTCTCGAGCTTGACGCCGATGTCTTCACTGATCGACGTGCCACCGGTCAGAATGGCGATGTCCTCGAGCATCGCCTTACGGCGATCGCCGAACCCCGGCGCTTTTACCGCAGCAGCGTGCAGCGAGCCGCGCAGCTTGTTGACCACCAGTGTCGCCAACGCCTCACCCTCGATATCCTCGGCAATGATCAGCACCGGCTTGCCGAGGCGCGAAACCTGCTCGAGCAACGGCAGTAGGTCTCTCATCGAAGAGATCTTCTTCTCGTGGATGAGAATCAGCGGGTCTTCGAGGACGGTCTCCATGCGCTCGGGATCGGTGACGAAGTACGGCGAAAGGTAACCGCGGTCGAACTGCATGCCCTCGACGATGTCGAGGCTGGTCTCGAGGCCCGAGGCCTCTTCGACCGTGATGACGCCGTCCTTGCCGACCTTGTCCATGGCCTCGGCGATGATCTCGCCGATGGTCGTGTCTTGGTTGGCGGAGATGGTGCCGACCTGAGCGATGGCGTCACCCTTGACAGCCTTGGAGAGGCTGCGGAGCTTCCCGACCGCCGCCACGACGGCGGTATCGATGCCGCGCTTGATCGCCATCGGGTTGTGGCCCGCGGTGACCTGCTTGACACCCTGGTTGTAGATCGTCTGGGCGAGGACCGTCGCGGTGGTCGTCCCGTCACCGGCGACGTCCGAGGTTTTGCTGGCGACTTCCTTGACGAGCTGCGCACCGAGGTTCTCGGTGGGACTCTCGAGGTCGATCTCCTTGGCGACGGTTACGCCGTCCTTGGTGATCTGCGGAGCCCCGAACTTCTTCTCGAGGACCACGTTACGGCCCTTCGGACCGAGCGTGATCTTCACCGCATCGGCGAGCTTGTTGACGCCGCGCTGAATCTCCCGCCGCGACTCGTCGCTATAGGTGATTGCTTTTGCCATTTGTTGCCTCCATATGTCGGCCGCCCGCGGGCGGCCGTCTCCGTTGCGGTCAGCCGACGATCCCGAGGATCTCGTCTTCCTTGAGGATCTGGTACTCCTCGCCATCGAACTTGATCTCGGTCCCGGCGTACTTGCCGATCAGAACCGTGTCACCTACCGAGACCTCGAAGGGCGCCAGCGACCCGTCATCGAGCCGCTTGCCCTCGCCAATGGCGACGACTTCCGCCTCCATGGGCTTTTCCTTGGCCGTGTCCGGAATGATGATCCCGCCGCGCACCTCTTCGGACGTCTCGAGGCGTCGAACGAGGACACGGTCACCGAGCGGGCGTACCTTCACTCTTGACTTCTTTTTTGCGGCCATTGATTCACTCCTTGGTGCTACGCCGGGTTTGTCGGCGTCCGCGCAGACGAGCACGGAAACGCCTGAAACCGCGACTATTAAGGGACTGCGGGTCGTTTTTCGGGAGTTCGCACCGGGTCGAAACGCGGGTTTGTTGACTCCCTCTTAGCACTCCGGTGGCACGAGTGCTAAGAATAGCAACGGCCCCAGGAAGCGTCAACTTGGCGCGCCTGCTCGAATAGCCGGAAGTTGCCGTCAGCGCAGCCCGCAGCGCCGCATCTTGTTGCGCAGCGTGTTGCGGTGGATGCCGAGGGCTCGGGCGGCCTTGCTCTGGTTTCCCTTGTGTTTCTCGAGAACGTGACGCAGAAAATGTGCTTCGAGCTCGCGCACTGCTTCATCCATGCGGATTCCGCCGGCGACCATTTCGCCGACAAGATTCTCGAGCCGCCCGTGTAGATCCGTCCCCTTCATCCTCCGGAGGGAGACGTCCCCGGTAATGGGGCGCCGGTCAGCTGCTCGTATGCTTCGAGATACTTGTCCGCGGTCGCCTCGACGATGTCGGCCGGGAGCTCCGGCCCGGGCGGGTTCTTGTCCCAATCGAGGGCGCTGAGCCAATCACGCACGAACTGCTTGTCGTATGAGGGCGGGCTGGCACCGCTCTGGTACCGGTCAGCTGGCCAGAAGCGCGACGAGTCGGGGGTCAGGAGCTCATCGATAAGCGACAGCTCGCCATCGATGAAGCCAAATTCGAACTTGGTATCAGCGATGATGATGCCACGCTCCTCGGCGAAGGCGTGTGCCTTGCCGTAGATCTGTAGCGACAGCTCGCGCAGCCGCTCGGCCGTCTCGGCGCCGATCATGTCGATCATGGTGTCGAACGAGATGTTCTCGTCGTGCCCGTCGTCGGCCTTACTCGCCGGTGTGAAGATAGGCTCCTCCAAGCGTCCGGCAAGCGGTATGTCAGCGGGCAGATCGATGCCGCAAACCCCGCCGGTGGCCTGGTAGTCGTTCCACCCCGATCCGATCAGATAGCCGCGGACCACGCACTCGATATCGACCCGCTCGGCACGGCGCACCAGCATCGTGCGCCCGGCCAACAGGTCGGCGTGCTCCTGCAGGTGCGGCGGAAACGAGGCGACGTCGGCGCTGATCAAGTGGTGCGGACAGACGTTCATGCGCTCGAACCAGAATCGTGAGATCTGGGTCAGCACGGTGCCCTTGTGGGGAATGCCGTTCGGCAGGATGACGTCGAAAGCCGACACCCGATCGGTGGCGACGATGAGAAGCTCATCACCCAGATCGTAGACATCGCGCACCTTGCCCCGGCGCGCCAAGGAAATACCGGGTAGCTCGGTCGACGTAACGACGCCAGCGAGCTCAATCAACGGCGTCTGCCATTTCGTGCGTGATCTCGTCGGCACGGTGCGGATCGGAGACCTTGAACACGCCCAAAGCCCGCTCAACCCCCGGAGCCACCGCCGAGTAGAAGTACTCGATGTTGATCTTCTCCGCCGAGAGCCTCCCGGCTACATCGGCCAAGGCCCCAGCC
Source organism: Acidobacteriota bacterium (assembly GCA_022563115.1). GTDB lineage: Bacteria > Acidobacteriota > UBA890 > UBA890 > UBA890 > UBA890. The sequence goes on from JADFNY010000056.1 coordinate 12,487, forward strand.
TTGTTCGGGAACACGATCACGAACACGTCGATCGTGGTGTGCGCCACCTGGGCGTCGTGAAAAACCTGGCGCGCCCTATCGACATCGTCGACGAGGAGGCGCACGGCGCCATACTCGCCCGCCTCAGCCGTGGCGAGCGCTTCGATATTGACGCCTACTTCCGCGAGAACGCGGCAGACATTGGCCAGCTCGCCGGGCCTGTTCTGCCAGGCCACGGTTAGCTGTTTGCGAACCGCCATCATGCTGCTCCTTGATTGCTCCGCAACGTGGCGACCTACCGGAGGCCGATTTCCAAGACGTCTTCGGGCGACAGTGGCTTGAATACGTACAGATGCGGCGTCTCCATCAAGTCGATGTGGCGCTTCTGCGTGAGGCGACGCTTCTGATTGTCGAATACTACCTCGACCATGGGGCGCATCGGGTTCCCCGCACGCCCTTTGAGAACACGGGCGACCTCTCCGCTGTTGAGGCGCACGTAGGTGCCGACCGGGAAGAGTCCGACACTGCGCACCAGGGCCTTCAGGACACGATC
>JADFNY010000387.1 GCA_022563115.1 Acidobacteriota bacterium
CGCCGGGCTCCGAGCCATCCTCGAGCACCCCGTAGACATGTCGCTCGAAGCGGTTGCTGGCGGAGCCGACCTGATCCTGTGGTCGGAATCTTCCGTCCCGATCCGCGGCGGCCTCGAGGCCGACCCTTCGATCCGCGCCATGCTCGCCCAACTCGCGCGCCAGCATGAGACGACGTTGTTGGTCGGCAGCCCGCACTACGGAACCGACCCTTCGGGGGAGTGGGAGGTGACCAACGCTTCGTTTCTGGTGGAGGCGGACGGCGATTGGACGATGCGCTACGACAAGGTTCACCTGGTCCCCTGGGGCGAGTACGTTCCGGTGAGCTGGCTGTTTCGTTTTGCCGCTCCGCTGGTTGACGCTGTCGGCAGCTTTCGCCGCGGGACCGTTGACCAGGAGCTGTTCGCGGACCCGGACGCCGGTATCCCGCCGTTCGCCATGGCGATCTGCTACGAAGTCGTGTTCCCGGACCACATGCGACGCCAAGTAGCGCGGGGCGCCACGTTTCTGGCGACGATCACCAACGATGCATGGTTCGGCGACACGAGCGCACCGTATCAGCACTTCTCGATGGCACAGGTGCGCGCCGTCGAGACCCGTCGCTACCTGGTTCGGGTCGCCAACACGGGGATCTCCGGGTTTGTCGATCCCTGGGGGCGGGTACTCGAATCGACGGCGCTCAACGAGCCGGCGCTGTTGCTGGGCGAGATCTGGCCCGCGAAGGAAATCACCCTGTACGTCGCGGTCGGCGACGCACTGCCGAGGCTTTGTGTAGTCTTGGCGTTGGGGGGCGTCGTCTTCTACCGTCTACGCCCGCCTGCGCCGCCGCCGCCGCCAACCGAGCGATCCGACGAGGACGCGAGAGAGACATGATCGACGACCTGAGAAGGCAAATCGAAGAGCTTCGGTCCCGTTACGCCAACTTGGGAGGTCATCTTTGACCCCGATGGCGAGGCGCAGAGGCTCGCCGAGATCGAGGCGAAGATGGCGGCGCCGGGTTTCTGGGACGACGGCGGTGACACCGAGCTGCAGCGCGAGCGCACCGGCCTGGAACAGCGGCTGAGCGCCGGCGCCCGCTTCGAGGCCGCGCTCGGTGACGCCGAGGCGATGCTCGAGCTTGCCGAAGAGGGCGAGGACGAAGCGATCGCCCTGTTGCAGGAAACCATCGCCGAGATCGACAGTGATCTCAGTAGCCGCGAGGTTCAGCACCTTCTGGGCGAGGCCGACGACCGGCGCCCGGCGATTGTCGAGGTGCATTCCGGCGCCGGCGGCACCGAATCGCAGGACTGGACCGCCATGCTGTTTCGCATGTACACGCGCTGGGCCGAGGCGCGTGGCTACCAGGTTGAGGTTCTCGATGAGTCGCCCGGCGAAGAGGCCGGTCTCAAGAGCGCTACGCTGCGTGTCGAAGGCGAGTTCGCCTTCGGGTACATGAAGGGAGAGACGGGTGTCCACCGCCTCGTGCGGATCTCGCCGTTCGATGCCAGCAGCCGGCGCCACACTTCGTTCGCGTCGGTGATGGTTTCGCCCGAGATCGACGACGAGATCGAGGTCGAGATCAACGAGAAAGACCTTCGCATCGATACGTATCGTTCCAGCGGTGCCGGCGGCCAGCACGTCAACGTCACCGACTCGGCGGTTCGTATCACCCACCTGCCGACCAAAATCGTCGTCCAGTGCCAGGCGGAGCGCTCCCAGCACCGCAACCGCGCCATGGCGATGAAGGTGCTGCAGAGCCGGCTGTACGAGCGCGAGCGCCAGATGCAGATCGAGCGCATCGCCGAGCGCCAGGGCAAGAAGAAGGAAATCGGCTGGGGCTCGCAGATCCGCTCGTACGTGTTGCAGCCCTACCAGATGGCCAAGGACCACCGAACCGAACTGGAGATCGGCGACGTCAACGCCGTACTCGACGGTCGGCTTGATCCCTTCGCTGAGGCCTATCTCAAGTGGGTCGCCGCCGGAGCACGGGCCACCTCAGGGGACGGATGAGCGACGGCGCGCGGGGCGAAGGCGGGATGCGGGTCGCAGAAAAGAGAACGCTAACAGGGTGCTGAAGAACTCCCGGGGGGTGCCGTTACGGGCACCGTGGGGGCAGATGCGAGAAAGTTGCCGATCGGCTACCTGCCACCGTCCCTGATGTCGTTGATGAAGTAAGCCTGTTGGTAGGGGTTCATCGCCAGAATGCGCGCTTCCTCGACGCCGCAGGCACGCGTCGGGGCGGTGCCCTCCATGAAGGCGACCACGACCGAGGCTCCGCACGCATCGCTCGAGAGCAGGCCGGTGCGGGCGTCGATGGTACGCAGGACGACGCCTACCGGCATCTCGAAACCCTTGGGCTCGAGCCCTTCGCTCGCCGCCCGCATCACCTCCATCCAGATCGGCAAGGCGGTGTTGGCGCCCTCACGACCGGGGCCGATCGGCCGCTTCGTGTCGTTGCCGACCCAAACGCCGATCGTGTGATAAGGGGAGAAGCCGATGAACCAGGCGTCGGAGTAGTTGTCGGTCGTGCCCGTTTTCCCGGCCATCGGCATGCCGAGCTCATCGTTCAGGGAGCGCGCCCGCCGTCCACTGCCGCCCTGCAAACCGCGGTCGAAGGTGTACTCGATCACGTTGGTGAGCATCTGGCTCATCAGGAACGCGACGTCGGCGTCCATCACCTGCTGCGATTGCCTTTCGGTGCGAAACTTCGTACGCCCCTCGCGATCCACGACCAAGATGATGCGGTGCGGCTCCACCCGTACCCCGCCGTTGACGAACACGGCGTACGCCCGCGTCATCTCCCGCAACGACACGTCAACGACGCCGAGCGCCAGCGACAAGTAAGGCTGCAGGTTGGCCGTAATGCCCAACTGTCGCGCCATCTCGATGACGTTTTCGACCCCGACCTGCTGCTGGACGGCAACCGCGACGACGTTGCGCGACCGCGCCAGCGCCTCGGTGATCGTCGTGATGCCGACGTACTCGTCGTTGTGGTTGTGGGGCTGATAGGGCTGCCTGCTGCCGTCCTCGAAAGCCTGCGGCATGTCGACGACGAGGTCGCCCGCCGTCCAGCCGTGGAACAGCGCCGCCGCATAGACGAACGGTTTGAACGCCGACCCGGTCTGGCGCACCGCCTGGCGGGCACGATTGAACTCGCTTTCGGAGAAGCGGCGGCCGCCGACCTCCGCCTTGATCTCGCCCGAGTAGTTCTCGAAGACGAGCACCGCGCCCTCCAGCTCGGGTTCCTGCTCGAGCTCGACACCAAGGGTGCCGTCGTCGCGCGCTTCGGCGATGTACACGGAGATCAGATCGCCGGGTCGGACCAAGCGCTCGAGGCGCACGTTCTCGACCCGCTCGAACGCGGTCCACGCCGCGCCCTGCGGCGTGATCTCGCCGCTGTAGGGGCCGATTCGCAGCTGCACCCGCTCGCGGCTCGAGTCCAGGACGATCGCCGGGACGTAGTCGCCGGCCTCGATGGACTGCTCCCAACGGTGCTCG
>JADFNY010000057.1 GCA_022563115.1 Acidobacteriota bacterium
GGCGTCGCCACCAACCGCCTCGTACGGACTGCCGCGCGCGCCGATCGCGGCGAGGTTGGAAGACGACAGCTCCAGGCCAACGACGCGCGCAGGGGATCTCTGCCTCACGAATGCGGTGAGCGCGGCGCCACTTCCGGCGCCGAGCTCCAGTAGATCTCCCACCCCTGGAGGTACGAAGCGGAGCATCGAGCGGACATACTTGCGGAAGTACGACTCGTCGTGCGCCGCAACCTGAGCCCCGTAGTCGGCCGCCTCACGATAGAAGCGCCGCATTTGGGCGCGCACTTCGAGGCCGGGCTCGATTCTCTCTACTCGCGGTGTCGGATTCCGGTCGGTCAAGCCTTCAAGTGCCAGTCAAGCGCGTCGGGTACGATGCGGTGAACAATCCCTCCCCCGGCGCCGAGGAGCGACCGCGACTGATGAGCCAAGTTGTTGAAACCGCCGTTGCCTGGTGGGCGCGCGGTTTGATCTTCGAGAATTGTAGCTGCCAGGCGATCTGCCCGGGCCACGTCCACTTCGATCAACTCTGCTACAACGACCGCTGCATCGGATACTGGGCGATCCGCTTCGACGAAGGCACCTTCGCCGATACCGACATCGCCGGGGTCAAGGCGATCATCGCCTACGACAGCCCGCCCCACATGATCGACGGCGACTGGGTCGAGGTCATCATGATCGACGAGAAGGCGTCCGAGGCGCAGCGCGAGGCGGTGGAGAGCATCCTCGCCGGTCGTGCGGGAGGGCCGTGGGCGATTCTTGCCCGCTTCGTCGGCGAGCTTCTCGAGACCCGCTACCCACCGATCCACATCGAAGAAGGCGACAAGACCAAGCGCGTCGTCATCGACGGCATCCTCGATTCGACGATCACCGAGTTCGAGGGCCGCGATCGTTCCAAGCCGGTGACGCTGAGCAACATGTACAACCAGATCCACCCCCCGGAACAGGCGCTCGGCACCGGCAGCTCGCGGTACGACGACGGTACGATCCGCTTCGATAACACCGACACCCACGGCCTCTATTCGTACTTCGATTGGGCAGTAGCCCCCGAATGAACCTGTTCGCCCCGCACGCCCACCCGAGCGGCGCCGACGGCTACGCGGTGAGCGTGCTGCTGTGGTTCGTGATGATGGTGGCGATGATGCTGCCGGCCTTGATGCCGTGGCTGCGGATGTTCGGCACCATGGCCCCCGACGCCTACCCTGGCAGGAGAGCGGGTGCCGTCGTCGCCCAATTCACCGGCGGATATTTCGTGATCTGGCTGGCCTACAGCGCCGCCGCCGCCGCGATGCAGGGCGGCCTCCAGCATCTCACCCTGCTGCGGCTCGATCTGAGCGTCGGCGCGACCCTGGGGGGGCTGCTGTTGATTGCCGCCGGGTTGTTCCAGCTCACCCCCTTGAAGGAAGCCTGCCTGGCGCATTGCCGCAGCCCGCTGAGCTTCTTTCTGGCCCGCTGGGACGGCGGCCCCAGGGGTCCTTTCAAGATGGGGGCCCACCACGGCGTGTGGTGTGTGGGCTGCTGCTGGGCGCTGATGGTGCTCTCCTTCGTGCTCGGTGTCATGAACCTCCTGTGGATGGCGGTCCTGACGGCGATGATCGTGATGGAGCAGCGCACACCGCGGCGCTGGCAGCTCGGTCGCGGGTTCGGCATGGTCTTCGTTGCCTGGGGCGTAGCGCTGATCGCGACCGGATAGGTACTGGGTGCGCTGTGCCACCGCAAAGGAGATGACCCCGTAGATACCGGTCGTCGCCATCAGCAGCGCGAAGACGGCGAAGACGATGAAGATCGCGATGATCGTGTCGAACGTTGCCAGGTTGTCGCTGAAGATCTGCGACAGCATGCGAACGTCGCCGAGCGGTTGGTCGGGGTCGACCGCCCAAACCTGCTGGCGCAACGCCGGCACCGCCGCCAGCGGATCGCTGCTTTCGAGTTCCGGGAGGAGTTAATCGTGAGTCTCGTATTTTCGCCACATAGTAAAAGAAATGCGTACTCTGCCCCGCGGAGTTTCGAATTTCTTGTCGCCCGGGCCACGGACGGCGGGTTGACGGTTGTCAGCGAAGCCGCCGGTCGTTACAGTCCGGCGGCAATCAAAGGCGATTGGACCCCCAGGAGCGCGAACCGCCAGGATGACAGACCAACCCGAAAACGAAGCCCCTGAACCACAGGCGACGCCGTCCATGGCGGCCGATCCGGATCCGATCGAGGCCGTATTCGGTGACGCCGCAAGCCCGGATCCAACGCCCGAGCAGGCGGCCGCCGATCTCGAGGAGCTCGAGCTTCCCAACATGTTTTGGGGGAGCCTGTTCAGGTATTTCGGTCCTGGGATCATCTTGATGATGACCGGGATCGGCACCAGCCATCTGATAACGGCGCCGGTGGCCGGCGGCCGCTTCGAGTACGCACTGCTCTGGTGTCTCCCGATCGCCTACATCTTCAAATACTACGGCTTCGAGATGGCGTTTCGATTCACCAACGCCACCGGGCGCAGCATGGTCGAGGCCTACGCGACCGCCTGGAAAAAGTGGCCGCTTTGGTACGTGCTGGCGACGACGCTGCTGCAATGCGCCATCGGTCAGGCGGGCCGATTGATCGCCGCGGCAGCGGTGCTCTACTACCTGTTCACGGAGTGGGCGGGGTTCGCCATAGCCGGCATGCCCGTACCTATGTGGGTGTACGGACTGATCCTGGGGGTCGTTTCCGTCGCCATCATCCTCGGGGGGCGCTACCGCGCCGTGGAGATGTTTGCCAAGACCGCGGCCGGAATCCTCGTCGCCTCGACGCTGGCGGTGTACTTCGTGCGCCCGGCGCCGCCTTCGGAGTTCGTCCACTTCTTCATCATCGACACGCCGGCCGGCTCGTGGCTGATCATCGCCGCGTTCCTCGGCCTCCTGCCGACGGGGATCGACGTGTCGCTGCAGGCGTCAGAATGGGGCAAGGCCAAACGGGTCGGCATGAGCAAGATCCGCCGCCGGCTCGAGATCCTCGGCTTGGCAACGCGGTTCGACCCCTTCGCACCGCGCAAGGAGGACCTGGGCGTCGATACATCGCGGATTCCCGAACACGCGCGCCGCTACGCCGACCGCTGGTTCCGGATCGGTCTGTGGGACTTTCGCTTCGGGCACGTCGTGTCCTTCATCTTGGCGGTGATCTTCTTGGTGCTCGCCGCGATGTGGCTCTATCCGAGTGAGGTCCAGGGCAGTGGTGTGATGGGCGAGATCGCGCAGATCTTCACGCTCAGCGTCGGCCCGTGGATGATGATCGTCTTCTTGATCGGCGCTTTCGCAGCCACCTTCTCGACCGCCTTCAACTACTTCGACGGGTGGCCGCGGATCGTCGGCGCGTGCTCGCGCAACCTGTTTCGCGGCACCGCATCGCTGCCCGGTACGGCGCGGCGCCGGCTCACAGCCGCTCACCGCAAGACCTGGTATTCCGAGTACAACATCTACCGGATGACGATGGTCTACTCGCTCGTCACCTCGGTGGTGATCATCTACGGGTACGAGCGGCCGGTGCAGCTCGTCCTGTTGGCCTCGGCGCTGGCCTTCTTCGTTGCCCCGGTGATCTTCTTTCTGAACATTCACTACTGCCTGACGATCATCCCCAAGAAAGACAAGCTTTTCTATCCGTCGACCTTCGCCCGCTGGTTCAGCTACCTCAGCCTGGCGGTCTTCACCGGTTTGAGCGGCATCCTGATCTGGCTTCGGGTGATCGTGCCGTTCCTGCAGATGATCGGCGTGCGTCCGGCGTAGCGGGCCGCGGTGGCTGTGCGCGGCTGGCGACCGCTAGGGGGCGATCGCCAGCACGATCTTGCCGAAGTGAGCGCTGCGCTCCATGGTTTGGTGCGCTTCTCTGACCCTGTCGAGGGGGAAGACTTCGTGGATCAGCGGCACGATCGTGCGATCGGCCAAGAGCGGCAGCACGGTCGAGGCGAACTCCCCGGTGATGCGGGTCTTCTCCTCAACGGGCCGCGCCCGGAGCACCGAGCCGATAATGCGCTGGCGCTTCACCATCATGACCGCCAGGTTGAGCTCGGCCTTGGTGCCGCCCATCAGCCCGATGATCACCAGGCTACCGCCGACCGCCAAGGATTTCATGTTGGACGCCAGATAATCGCCGCCGATGTGATCGAGAATCAGATCGGCTCCCTTCTTGTCGGTGAACCCGCGAACGACTTCGGCGAAGTCTTCTTTCGTGTAATCGATCGCCAGGTCGGCTCCGAGCTCCTCGACCCGAGCACGCTTGCCCGGCGACGCGGTGACCAGGATCTTCGCCGTCGGTGTGAGGGCGCGGCAAAGCTGAATCGCCGCGGTGTTGACCCCGCCGCCGCCGCCGTGCAGCAGCACGGTGCGGCCGTCCTCGAAGCCACCGATCGTGATGATATTCAGGAACGCCGTGATGTACGTCTCACAGACGCAGCCGGCCTCCTCGAAATTCATGTTCTCCGGAACGGGAATCAGATGGCCGGCGTGGGCGACGGCGTATTCAGCGTAGCCACCGCCGCCGACCAGGCTCATCACCCGATCGCCGACGTTCCAACCCTCGACCTCGGCGCCGAGCGCCTCGATGGTCCCGGCGACCTCGAGCCCGAGGATCTCCGACTCGCCCGGCGGCGGCGGGTAGTTGCCCTGCCGCTGGTTGATGTCGGCGCGGTTGACCGAAGTGGCAGCTACCTTGATGAACACCTGGTCGGGATCAGCGACCGGTCGTTCGGCCTCGCCGATGCGCAAGACGTCGGCTCCGCCGGTTCCGTCGAGCAGTACGGCCTTCATGACGAGCGAATCGCAGTCGGCCTAGCAGGGCGCTGAAAAACGCCCGGGGGTACCGCTGCGACCGCCGGCAGCCCGCTGTGTCGCCCCGGCCGTTTCACTCCGCGACGCGGTTCGACGCCAGGCGTTGATCAACGAGGGTTACGATCTCATCGACGACGTCGGACTGGAGCCCTTGTTGCTCTGCGATCTGGCGCACCAGGCAGTCGACCCGCTCGATGTGCTTGGCGCCACCGAACAGCGCCCGTGCCGCCGAAGACGGCTTGCCGAGCCCCTCGGCCGCGCGAGCGTACTTCTCGAACGGAACCATGTCTTCATCCGCGGCACCGAGCCGAGCGCACAGCTGCCACGTCCAGTCGTAAATCTCCTTGGACAGCTCGACATCCCCATGCACCGCATCTCGGATCGGGATCATGTCGTCGCTACGGATGCAACGATAGTTTCCGGCGATCAACATCGGCCACTTCGCCAGCGGCACGAAGATCGAATCGTGCACCCGGAGCTTGACCGGTATCTCGATATCGCCGTCGCCGGCATCGAATCGCACGCCCTGGATGTCGGCCTCGAGGTCATGGAGCATCTTGGTGTGCGACTCGGCCTCGAAGCGCGCGGTCTTGAAGTTGGTCGGCAAACCTACTTGCAGAACGTTCTTGGGCTCGTCGGGGGGGCGGAAAGCCTGCGGGTCGGGGCTCGCCAGCGTCACTAGGCCGGGCTCGAAGCCTTCCCACACCGTCGGGTCGGTGAAGCACCGCGTCAACCCCGCGGTCGAAAGCCCCGGAATGCGCTCCAGGTACGGTAGCGGCGGCATGTTCATGATCGCCAGGCACGGTACCTGCGCCGCTGCGACCCGCTCCATCAACTCGCGAACGCCGTCGGCGCCGTACTGGGCTTCCTGCATGGCGAGCACGACCAGGTTGAAAGCGCCCGGGTCGACGCCCTGCGGCGCGCTGGCCGAAAGCTCGCCCTCGAGCCCCGGCGAGGAGATCTCGACCAGTGTGTCCCGGCCTCGAATCGGGAAGCGCACGACCGTGCCGTCGCGGTTGATCAACTCCGCCGTCGGCGGCGTACAGACCAGCGTCGCGGAGTGTCCGGCGAGCAGCAGCTTGGTGCCGAACAACGAGCCGTAGGAGGCTCCCAGAATGAGTACGTCGTACTTCATCGTTTCATCCCCGAACAAGCCGCCCGCGGACGGCGGATGCACCCATCAACAGGGTGCTGAGAACCCCCCGGGAGTTTCTCAGCACCCTGTTCAGATCGCACCTTGCTCGCGGGCCGCGGCGATTTCGTCGTCATCGAGGCCGACGACTTCCTTGAGGATCTCTTCGGTGTGCTCGCCCAGAAGCGGCGCCCGCTCGACGTCGGCGGGCGAGTCCGAAAGCTTGATCGGATTTCCGACGGTCAGATACTTGCCGCGTTCGGGGTGGTCGACCTCGACGACCGTCCCGGTGGCGCGCAACGACGGTTCTTCGGCCAGTTCCTTCATCGACAGGACCGGACCGCACGGCACGTTTAGCGGGTTGAGGATGCCCATGACCTCCATCTTTTCCTTGGTCATCGTCCACTTTTCGATCTCCGCGAACATCTCGTCCAGCTTCGGAATGCGTGCCTCGGGTGTGTTCCATTCCGGATCCTCGAGCCAATCTTCATGGCCGATGGCCTTGGCGATCCCGTCGAACGCCGCCGCCTGCGTGATCACGTAGATGTAAGCGTCCAGATCAGTCTCCCATCCCTTGCACTTGACAATCCAGCCCGGCTGACCGCCGCCGGAGGCGTTGCCGGCCCGCGGCACCGCGTCGCTGAACTCGCCGTTGGGGTACTGCGGGTACTCCGTCAGCGGGCCGTGGGCGAGGCGCTGCTGGTCTCGCAGCTTCACGCGACAGAGGTTGAGCACGGCATCTTGCATGGCGCAGACCACACGCTGCCCTTTGCCACTCTTTTGGCGCTGAAAAAGCGCCGCCAGGATACCGGCAACGAGATGGATGCCGGTGCCCGAATCGCCAATCTGGGCACCGGTCACCATGGGGACCCGGCCGATCTCGCCGGTGGTCGACGCCGCCCCGCCGGTGCACTGCGCCACGTTCTCGTACACCTTGCAGTCCTCGTAGGGGCCCGGACCGAAGCCCTTCACCGAGGCGTAGATCATGCGCGGGTTGATCTCCTGAATCTTTTCCCAAGGGAAACCCATACGATCGATGGCGCCGGGCGCGAAATTCTCCACCATCACGTCGCATTCTTCGATCAACCTGGCGAAGATCTTGTTGCCGGCCTCGGTCTTGGGGTTCAACGTGACGCTACGCTTGTTGGCGTTCAGCATGGTGAAATACAGGCTGTCTACGTCCGGGATGTCGCGCAGTTGGGCCCGCGTCGCGTCGCCGACGCCGGGCCGCTCGATCTTGATGACGTCGGCGCCGAACCACGCCAGGATTTGCGTGCATGTCGGTCCCGACTGCACGTGCGTCATGTCGAGAATACGGACACCGTCCAGAGCTTTTCCCATGGTTCTTCTCGTATTCGATTGGTGGCGGGGATCGCGTTGAGGGGAATCGAAGCGTGCCCCTCGGAACCGCCGACGTCAAGACCGCGCCAACGGGGCTCGGACCGCCGCCACCCTACGGGCCATGCGCGGCATCGCCGCGCACCTCGAGTAGTCAAGCCAACAGGCTTGGTGCGGGACGCGAAACGGCTGTATCGTGGGCGCTCCGTCGGCTCGTCCACCCCCGGCCGCGCCCACGCCCCACAGGAGAAGCAGCCGTGCACCGAACCCGCTTGATTCCCACGTTGCTCGTCGCCACCGTCCTCACCATCGCTTCCTTTGCGCCGGCGTCCGGAATGCCGCAAATCCAGGCGGCCCCGGATCGGCCCGCCGGAGAGGGCGACGGCCCGTTCGACCGGCTGATTTTGCGCGCTGCGACGCTCATCGACGGCACCGGGGCGCCGCCGTTCGGCCCGGTCGACATCGTTGTCGAGGGCAACCGCATCGTGGACATCGTGTCCGTTGGTGCGCCCGACGTCCCGATCAATCCGAATCGACGCCCCGAAGCGCGGGCCAGCGACCGCGTACTGGAGCTCGAAGGCCACTACGTACTGCCCGGATTCGTCGATCTGCATGGCCACCTCGGCGGCACGCCGCAAGGCACACCGGCGGAGTACGTCCTGAAGCTGTGGATGGGGCACGGGATTACGACGAGTGCCGATCCGGGCAGCGGCAACGGCATCGGCTGGACGCTGGAACACAAGCGGCGCTCCGAGGCCAACGAGATCACGGCGCCGCGGCTGCTGCCCTCGGCGACGTTCGGGCAGGGCTGGGACCAGCCCATCTCCACGCCGCAGCAGGCACGCAACTGGGTCAACGAGATCGGCGACCTCGGCTCCCACGGCATCAAGTTCTTCGGCCTGCGCCCCGACATCATGGAGGCGGCGCTTGACGAGGCCGACAAGCGTGACCTCTACACGACGATGCACCACGCGCAGCTCAACGTTGCCTGGATGGACGTGCTCGACTCGGCGCGGCTCGGGCTGACCTCGATGCAGCACTGGTACGGGCTGCCGGAGGCGTTGTTCACCGACCGGACGCTGCAGAACTACCCGCTCGACTACAACTACAACGACGAACAGGACCGCTTCTCCGAGGCCGGCCGCCTGTGGGCCCAGGCAGCGCCACCCTACTCCGACCACTGGAACGCGGTGATGAACGAGCTGCTCGAGATCGATTTCACCATCGTGCCTACCTTCCACGCCTACGAGACGACGCGCGACTTCATGCGCATGGCCCGCGCCGAGTGGCACGAGGAGCACACCCTGCCGTCGCTGTGGCGCTTTTACGAGCCCAACCGCGTCGCCCACGCCTCGTATTGGTTCTACTGGGGTACCGAAGAAGAGGTGGCCTGGAAGAACAACTACCGCCTGTGGATGACCTTCATCAACGAGTACAAGAATCGTGGCGGCCGCGTCGCCGTCGGCACCGACTCGGGATACTCGTACAACCTGTACGGGTTTTCGTTCGTCCGTGAGATGGAGCTGCTGCGCGAGGCTGGCTTCCACCCCCTCGAGGTCATCCAGGCGGCGACGCTCAAGGGCGCCGAGGCGCTCGGGGTCGCCGATCAGGTGGGGACGATCGAGGTCGGCAAGATGGCCGACTTCGTCGTTGTCGACGAGAACCCGCTCGCCAACCTCAAGGTGCTGTACGGCATCGGCGCCGTGAAGCTCACCCTCGACAACGAGGTCGTCCGCGTCGGCGGGGTCAAGTACACGATCAAGGACGGCATCATCTTCGACGCCCCGCAGTTGCTCGCCGACGTGCGCGCGATGGTGCGCGAGGCCAAGGACCGCGAGGGTTTCGAGATCACGCAGCCGGGGCGCGGACCGTTCCGCTGACCGGCATCCCCTTCGTGGATCGTTCGGTGATGGCTGCCTCCAGCAGGCCGCGGCGGAAATGTGATGGGTCTGGCTGCGCCGCCTGGAGCGCGATCAGCGCCTGCTAAACTGGCGCCGTGGGAGCAGAGAAAAAGGGTACATCGCCGTGGGTGTTCATCGGCGTCGGCTGCTTGCTGGCGGTGTTCGCGCTCATCGCCGTCGTCGTGGCGATCGGCGCCTGGGGCTTCAGCCAGATCCGCCAGCTCGAGCGCACCATGGAGGACCCGGTAGCCCGCACCGAGCTGGCGATCGAGTTCTTGGCGACCGACGAGCTTCCCGAGGGCTACAACGCCCGAGTCGCGATTTCAATACCGTTTCTGATGGAGACCGTCGTTCTCACCGACAAAGAGGCGGATGAGGACGGGCAGATCCGCGGCTTCGGCGAGCGCAGCTTCATCTACTTCAAGATGCTGTCGGTCGGCAAACAAGAGCAGGAGCTGCGCGACTTCTTCGAGGGTCGCACCAACGACTCGCAGCTGCTGCGGCGGAGCTCGGGGCTGACGGTCGACACCGACGAGCTCATCGACCGCGGCGTCATCGAGGAGGAAACCCGCACGCTGCGTTGGGCCGCCTATCGGGGCGAGATCGACCGCGGATCGAGTGAGCTCGGAGAGGGGCTCACGACGATGGTGATGTTCGAGTGCCCCGGCGCCGAGCGCGTCAGGATGGGCATCTGGTTCGGACCCGATCCGTTTCCCGACGCACCGGTCGGCGAAGCCGACTTCACCGGATCGGTCGCCGACCCCTCGGCCATCCAGAGCTTCATGGCGGCCTTCGACGTCTGTAGCCGCTGAAGCTGACGGCTGAACTTCGGGTGGGAGCGCAATAGAGATGAGTCGATCGGGTTCTCGACCGCGGCCCTCCCGGGTCGACCCCGATCAGCTCTCCGGCGGCATCTCGATCCCGGGTTTCAGGATGACGCCGCGGTTGCGAGCGCCGTCCATCCTCACGACCGGCGGCTCGTCGAGGCGCAGGTGCCGCGTGTAGGTCTTCTCACCGACGGCCGGCTGCGCCGCGAGCCAATCCCAGTCGACGAATCCGTCCCCCATCTCGGGGTTGGCGGTGAAGTAGCCGATGTTGTTGGCGACCAGGTTCTGGAAGAAGTGAGTGCCCTGCGACGGCTGCACTTTGAAGTCGCGGAAACCTGCTTCGACGATGACTTTGGCGCCGGAGATTTGCTCCCAGGTGACCGGGATGCCGAGCAGCGGATCGGCAGAGCCCCAGCGGCCGACGCCTATCAGAAGGTACGGGGTGGCCTCATCGGCAAGTTGAGCGTTGAACTGCGCTACTTCCTGCGCCACCGCGTGCGACCGGCCGCGCTCGTAGCGATTGAAATCGACAACCACGATGTCCCGCAGGTCGCTGACCACACCGTTGCCGAGCACGCTGGCGCTGCGGCACACGGTGTCGGCCGGATCGACGTCGCCGATCTTCACCCTTACCCTGCCGAGCGACACGGCCACCGGCCGCAGTTGCAGGAACCCGAACTCCTTGGGTTGACCCGGCGGCGTCGAGAGGTTGGCGGCGAACTCGATCTCGACCGGACCGCCGGCGGCATCGACGCTCACCTCGAGAAGCTGGACGAGGATCTCGGCGAGCGGGAACACGCCGTGCTTGAGAACCGGCGCGAAGCTGACCAGCCGCACGCCGGGACGTGAGATGCCATCGTAGACGGCGTCGTTCTCGGGCGAATACGTCGAGCCCACCGGCGCCAGCGTACCGTCCTTTTCCGCCACCGAGAGCTCGTAGCGGTCGAGCTGGGCCGCTTCACCGAACGCTTCGACGCTCACCGCGTCGCTCTCCGAGTCGAGGTTGATGGCATAGAACTGGCGCTGGGAATTGTTCAGCGTGTCCTTTACCGACGACATCTGTACGAGCCTCTCGGGGTGGCGCGGTGAGAAACGCAAGCAATCCTCGCCCTCGACCACTGCCGGGCCCAAGCCGAGCGCAACCGCGACGAGCCCGTCTTCGGCTTTGATCGGATCGACCGGGTAATAGTTCTGTGACAGCGCCACGCCGGCCATCTCCGGGTAGAACCGCCCCTCGTGTTCGGCGCCCACGACACGCTGCAGGATGACCCCCATCTTCTCTTCCTCGAGACGATATGACGTCGACTTCAGGTGCCGCTTGGCCACCTGCGCGAACGTCGACGCGTAGACCCGCTTGATGGCCCGTAGCAGCTGGTCGAGCCGCACTTCGAGATCGGGGTTGTTGTTCGGCACCATGAGCGTCTCGTAGATGCCGGCGAACGGTTGATAGCGCGAGTCCTCCAACAGGCTCGAGGAGCGCACCGCGAGCGGGTAGTAGCAGAGGTCGAGGAACGCCCGCAACGACGCGTGAATGTCTTCCGGGAGCTCGGCGTCGAGGAAGCGCTCGACGATCTCCTGGTCGTCGTTCGACCTGATGGCGAACTCGCGCAGGTCGTTTTGATCGAGGAAGTCATCGAAGACCTGGGTACCGATCACCAACGTCGGCGGCACGGCGATGCGAACGTTCGGGAAGCGCGTCGCCAGGTCGAGCTCGGTGAGCAGGAGGTTGGCGAAGGCCAGCCCCCGTGCCTTGCCCCCCAGCGAGCCGCCACCGAGCCGCGCGAAGCCCCGCTCGGGGTTGAAGCGCTCGGGGTTGAAATCCGTGACGACCGCGCGCCGGAGCGCCTCACGGTGTTCGCGGATCGCCTCGATCAAGTTGTCGCGGAGGTCCTCGGCACTGTCGAAGTCAGAGAGCTTCTGCGGCCGCAGCCGGTTGGCGATGGCGAACTCGGTGTGTGCCTTGAGCCAGACCGAGAAGTGGTTGTGCTCGGCGTGGTAGGCAACGCTGTCCACCGGCACGATCTGCAGCTCTTTTTCGAGCGCCTTGAGGTCGCGGGCACGGCCGACTTCCTCCCCGTCGGGGGTGCGGAAAACGAAGTCGCCGAAGCCGAAATTCTCGAGCATGAACGCCCGCAGTTCCCTCAACAGCGTCGCCGATCCCTTGAGCAGGAAGGCACGCCCGGCTTGGCGTGCCAGCTCTTCGTTTTCCGGCTTGCCCGACTGCAGTACCACCGGCACGTCGGGCATCAACTCCCTTACCCGCGCGGCGAACTGAATGCCGGCGTCGGGGCACTTTTTGCCGCCCCTGGGAAAGTCGACGTCGGAGATGATGCCGAGGACGTTCTCCCGGTAGGTCCAAAAGTAGCTCCACGCGTCTTCGTAGTTGTCGCACAGCAGGATCTTGGGGCGCGCCTTGATCCGCAGAAGCTTGTGCGAGAGGTTGACGCCCTCCGGCACCAGGCTGCGTGTGTGCTGCATCACCTCGGCATAGATCGAGGGCAGAAACGACGAGTAGTAGCGAATGTTGTCTTCGATGACGATGATCGCCTGCACGCCGAACGCATCGACGTCGTGCGCCACGTTCATGCGGTCTTCGATGTACTTGACGATGGCGAACAGGATGTGGATGTCGCCCTGGAAGAGAAACGTTCGCTCGATGTGGGTGAGATCGTGGTGCTTGACAAAGTCGTGTAGCTCGCGATGGTGGTACGCGAGCACGATCACCGGGATGTCGAGTCCGGCATCGTGTACGCGGCGGGCGAGCTCGCCGGCGTCCATGTCGCCGACCTGGGTGGCGCTGATGATTAGATCGTAGCCACCGAGGTTCTCGACCAGTTGGAGCGCCTCGCGGCCCGTCGATACTCGCGTCAGGTCCGGAACGTTGTAGAGATCGAG
>JADFNY010000388.1 GCA_022563115.1 Acidobacteriota bacterium
GCATCATGGGTGTTCTCCTGTTGGCCGCGCCCCAAGGATCGGCCTTGGAGATCGTCGCCGACGGCGACGACGAGGAGGCCGCCATCGCGGCGCTCGCCGAGCTGGTCGACGCCAAATTCGACGAGGATTGATGGCAGCTACCGACAACACCCGGCGGGGCATCGGTGTGTCCCCGGGGGTCGCCTGCGGCCCGTCGTTGGTGCTGGAGCGCCGTCGTGCCGCGGTCAGCGCCAAGACCCTGGATGTCGCCGAGACGGCGAGCGAGCTGGGGCGTCTTGCGGAAGCTGTTCGCCGGGCCCGCGCCGAGCTCGAGGACCTCAAAGTTCGGGCCGACGCTGCCCTCGGCCAAGGCGTGGCCCAGATCTTTGACGCCCAGATGCTGCTGCTCGAAGACGCGATGTTTCTCGGGGAGGTGAAGCATCGGCTCACCGAGAGGCAGCAGAACGCTGAATGGGCCGTACGCCAGGTCGGCCGCGACCTCAGCAGCCGCCTGTCGAGCATTTCCGACGTCTATCTGCGCGAGCGCGGCACCGACGTCGACGATCTGACCGAACGGTTGCTCCGCGCCCTGCTCGGCGAAGAAGGCCACCGCCTCGATCAGCTCGTCGAGCCGGTCGTTCTCTTCGCCCACGACTTGACGCCCTCCGAAACGGCGCAGCTCGATCCCCACATGATCCTCGGGTTCGCTACCGACATCGGCAGCCGTAGCAGCCACACGGCGATTGTTGCGCGGTCATTGGAGATCCCTGCCGTCGTTGGGCTGCACGACATCACTTCGGCGCTGCAATCGGGGGAGGATGTACTTATCGACGGCGACGCCGGCTTCGTGATCGTCGGCCCGGACCACGATCAGCTCCAGGAGTACCGGGCCCGCGACGCGGTTCGCGTCAGCCAAGCCGAGGGCTATCTCGCCGATCGAGATCTTCCAGCCGAGACGTTGGACGGCTTTCGGGTCACCGTCCTCGCCAACATCGAGGGTGCAGCCGACGCGCAGTCGGTGCTCGAGCACGGTGGCGAAGGGGTCGGGCTTTTTCGCTCCGAGTACCTGTATCTGCGCAACCCGGGCGTGCTGCCGAGCGAAGAGGAGCACTACCTCGAGTACCGTTCCGTGCTCGAGGCGATGGCGCCGCGTGCGGTCAGCATCCGTACGTTGGACATCGGCGGCGAGAAGCTGCTGCCCGGTGATCCCGCCGCTTCCCAGACCGGTGCCGAGTCGTTACTCGGGCTGAGGGCGCTACGGTTGGCGCTGCGCGAACGCGAGATTTTCAGCACCCAGCTGCGGGGGCTGCTGCGCGCCAGCGTCCACGGTCGGCTGCAAATCATGCTGCCGTTCGTATCGGGGGTCGAGGAACTGCGGGAAGCCCGCGGCCTGATCGACGAGGCGCGCAGGCAGCTGGTCGATAAGGGTCACGAGGTTGCCGAGGTGGTGCCCGTCGGCGTGATGATCGAGGTTCCGGCGGCGGCGATGATCGTCGACCTGCTGGCCGACGAGGCCGACTTTTTCGCCATCGGCAGCAACGACCTGATTCAGTACATGCTGGCCGTCGATCGCGCCAACGACGCAGTGGCACACATGTATGAGCCGCTGCACCCGGCCGTGATCCGGATTCTGTGGCACATCGTCGAGACCGCGCGGAAGAAGGAGATCCCGGTTAGCATGTGTGGCGAGATGGCGTCGGAGCCGCTATCGGTGTTGATCCTGCTGGGCCTCGGCATCGACCAGCTCAGCATGAGCCCAAGCGCCATACCGTTGATCAAGAACGTCGTCCGGCGGTTGAGCCGCGAGAAGGCGAAAGAGGTGTTGGAACGCGCCCTGGAACTCGAAACCGCATCCGCCATCGAGGACCTGGCGCTGCCGCAGCTGCTGACGGCGCTCCGGGACCCTACGACCGATTGAGAGCTAGCAGGCGCGACGGGAGGTTGTATGCATCGCGTTGAGAAGCCTTGGGGGTATGAACTGATCTTCGCCGACACGGACAAGTACGTCGGCAAGGTCCTTCATATCGACGAAGGGGAGCAGCTCAGCCTGCAATACCATGAGATCAAGGACGAGACGATCTACGTTTCCTCCGGGCAGCTCGAGCTCGAGCTGCAGGAGGGCGACGAACTCGTCGCCCAGGTGATGAATCCCGGAGAGTCGCGCCGCATCCCACCCGGTACCGTGCATCGGATGCGCGCGATCGCTACCTGTGACATCTTCGAAGTTTCCACCCCCCACCTCGATGACGTCGTTCGTATCGAGGACCGCTACGGGCGCGTGGAGTAGGCCCGCGCCAGGAGGCAGAACATGAGTTTTCGCTGGAGTCGCAGAGGTATCCTGCAAGCCGGGGCGGCCGCTGGCCTCGGCATTCTCGGCGGCAAGCGTGCGCTCGCTGCCCCTGCTGTCCACGTGCGCCGTTTTCAGGGTAACCGTCCGCTGGTGATCTCGAGCGGCAACGGGTTGGCGGCGTGCGCCAGGGCGATGGAGATGCTGCAGGCCGGGGAAGATACTCTGGACGCGGTGATCGCCGGCGTCAATATCGTCGAAGAAGATCCTGACGACATGAGCGTCGGCTATGGCGGGCTGCCGAACGAAGCCGGCGTCGTGCAGCTCGACTCGTCCGTCATGCACGGTCCGAGCCGTAACGGCGGCGCGGTGGCGGCGATCGAGGGGATCAAGACCCCATCTAAAGTCGCCAAGCTGGTGATGGATCGTACCGACCACGTGCTGATCGTCGGCCAGGGTGCGCAGGACTTCGCCGAGGCGCACGGCTTCCAGGTCGAGAACCTCCTGACCGACCGGGCGCGCGAGCGCTGGCTGCGGTGGAAGGAAACCATGTCCGATCGCGACGACTGGCTGCCGGCCCCGCAGACGGGCGGCCGGGGCGGGCGCGGTGGGCTCGACCCGACAGCCGACCTCGACGCGGCGGATGAGTTCGACGCCTTCTTTCGCTACCACGGGACGATCAACTGCAACTGCGTCGACGCCGCCGGTGATATCTCCGGGGTTACCACGACCAGCGGCCTGAGTTGGAAGATCCCGGGGCGGGTGGGTGATTCGCCGATTCTCGGCGCCGGCCTGTACGTCGACAACGACGTCGGCGCCGCCGGCTCGACCGGTCGCGGCGAGGCTAACCTGTTGGACTGCTGTTCGTTTCTCACCGTCGAGTTCATGCGCCAGGGCATGCACCCGAAGGATGCATGCCTCGAGGTGATGCGACGGGTTGCCGCCAAGACCGTAGATCCACGCTTGTTGCGCAAGGACGGGACACCGAACTTCTCGCTCAACTTCTACGCCCTGAACAAGGCCGGTGAATACGGCGGCGCCAACTTTCGCCCGTCGCGGTTCGTGGTCAACGAGGGCGGCGAGAGCCGCTACGAGGACTCGGCCTATCTCTGGGAGCGGGACCAATAACAGGGTGCTGATAAACCGGTGAATCTGACAGCGTTCTCACCTCGGCG
>JADFNY010000389.1 GCA_022563115.1 Acidobacteriota bacterium
GGCGAATCGCCGGAAGACCGTTCGCGCCCATGACTTCATCATCGTCGAGGACGAAGTGGCCGCAGAGCCTCCAGCGCCGGCCGCGCCTCGAGAAGATGAGGTAGAAACGGCCCACGTCGGTAGCGACCACACGGAAAGCGCCGTGGCGGATGCTGGTGAAGCGGTTGAAGAAGCGGCGGAGGAAAAGCCTCCGCCAACGTGGTCGAGCTGAATAGTTCTTGAAGAACGGGCTCAGAGCTCGTACCTAGCAGGGTTCGGATCCTTCGGCAGGTTCGCCGGGAGGACGAGTGATCGCGCCGCGCCCGGCTCGGTCCATGTTCCGTCCCGCCGCTTTCCTCGTGGTCGCTTCAGCGCCGGGAATGATCGAGGACCGGCGTTGGCATCCCTTGCGATTCGCCTAGGTGTGCGCTCTGTTGCGGCTGGGTGCGCTTTCGCTCTCGTCAGAAGGCCTTGAGGTATGTCAGCTTGATGACGCCGGTGCGGTTTGCCCAGCGGGTGTCGCGCGGATCCGCAAGCACGCCGATGTTGTAGCCGGTGTCGAAGACGATGAACAGATCGCTGCCCGGCGTGTGAATCCAATCGATGCGGATGTTTGCCTGCACCACGTCGGAGTCGGTGTCGTACTGGATCAGAGCGTTGGCGAAGAGATCGCGGCTAGCAGCGAGGCCGATGCGGTGGGTAATGATCGTCGTGGAGAAGTCGCCGCTCGGAGTCGGCAGCGAGATGTCCTGGAAGTCACCGCCGAGCCCGAACGAGAGGTGCTCGCTGTGCTTCCAGGTGAAGCTGCCACCGTAGGCGCGGATCGTGCCGTTCCAAAACTCACCGAGGCGTGCCGTGCCGTGCACGGAAAGTCTTCTGCTCTCGTTGGTGCGTCCTTGCAGGAAGACGTCGGTGAAGTTGTAGTCCCCCGGTGGAATCGACGCGTCCGGACGGATGAAAAAAGGCTCGAAGAGCCGCTCGAAGCGATAGCTGATCGTGCCCAACACGGTGTCGCCGCTCTCCCAAACGAAATTCGGGTGCAGGTTGACGAACTGTGACTGCAGCACGCCATCCTGCCCCTTGATCTCGTTGCCGCCGAAGTTGATCGAAAGCCGCCGCGCCCAACCGCTTTGCTCGAAGCGCGGATGGACACCGACGTTCGCCTCCCAGCGCACCATGTCGCGGCGGCGTACGAAACCGAGCGCCGGATTGAAGTTCTCGCCGATGTCCGTGTAGGAAACCCCGGCGGTGTAAAGGCGGCTCTGAAATTGCGCCTCGACAAATCCGGCCGCGTTGCCCTCGGTTCCTTCCTCCTTATCCCATACCTGGGCGAACCAGCCGCGCACGAAGCTGCTGGTGAAGAAACGCTGCTCGTAGTCGATGCCGGCGACGCGGTTGTAGGTTTGCGAGTTTTGCAAGTTGGTGAAGATGGCGCCGACCGTGGAGCGGACACGAATGTCGTTGCGCACCCGTCCAACGAAATTGTTGGCGCCCTTGCGCTCGCCCTCGCCCTCGGGCTCGGCGTCCTGGGTTTGCAGATCGAGAACGCCGATCGACCACGGGCCCTGCTGACCGGTCACGCGGCCACCGCCGATGATCTCGTTGTCGATGCCGATTCGGCGCGAGAAGAAAATTTCGGCTTCGCGCCTGTTGCCGAACTGAAAGAGCGGGGCGCGCTCGAGAAAAAACTCACGCTTCTCGGGAAAGAACAGGTTGAAGCGAGTCAGGTTGATCTGCACGTTGTCGGCCTCGACCTGGGCGAAGTCGGTGTTGATCGTGATGTCGGCGGTGAAGTTGCTGGTGATGCCCCACTTCACGTCGAGGCCGACGGCGCCGACGGCGCTGGTGGTTACACCTCCGGCGATGGTCTCGCCGCCGGCGATCGTCGTCTCGCCGGCGAGCGCCTCGCCGCCCAGCAGACCCCACGGTTTCACTTCCAGGTCGTTGCCGCGCCGTAGCCCGCGCAGCCCGGTCAGCGTCGCGTACTGCGACGCCTGGTAGATGTGCTGCCGGTAGTCCTGCGAAATGTGCGGCAGGTAGACGTCTTCGTTCTTGCGCCGGATCGAGCGATAGAATGCCACCCCCATCTCGATCTCCTCTGCCCCGGGAAAGCGGATGGTGGTGGTGGGAATCGCCACCTCCAGCACCCACCCCCACTCCTCGACCCGCGCCGCGCTGCGGTAGATGCCCTCCCAGTTCCAGTCGCTGCGCTCGAGGCTCTCGTCGTTGAACCAGGCGTCGCCCTGCGTGCCCAACGAGTTGAGCTCGAAGATGTAGCCGTTGCGCTTGTCGTGGTAGGTATCGAGCGCGATGATGACGCGATCGTCCTGATCGATGCGACCCTCTCGGTGCAGGATGCTGCGCCGGATGAGCTCGGATTCACGATCGTACATGGTGAGCCCGAAATAGATGTTGTTGGCGTCGTAAGCGACGCGCACCTCGGTGCGCTCCGAAGCCGCGGCGCCATCGACGGGAGTACGCTGCAAGAACCCGGTCGACGGGACGATGTCCTGCCAGAAGTCCTCGTCGAGAACCCCGTCGATGACCGGAGGCCTATCGATGCGATGTGCCTCAATCACCATCGACGCGCCCTGACCTGCGGGAATTCCGGCATGAGCGGGCCCGACTGTTCCCGGGCCGGCGGCCGCCACGGACGCGACGAGCAGGATCGGACAGAGCAGACCCCCGAGGTGCGAAAGTGGCTGCAAGAGCGTGTGTCCAGAACGGGGGATAGGTGGTCTCGCCTACAACGGCTCGATTCTACATTTGAAGCTCGCGGCGCGGAACTCGAGCGCCCGCGTTTCTAGAGGGTCTGCTTACTTTTCCGTCCTTTGCAAACAAAATCGGAAGTGTTCCCCTCTCGAGTCGAAGCTGATAGGCACCGGCGAGCGGCATGGGTGATGTGTATCGGGTGGCTCCCGTTGTCCCTTCATCCATCCGTCGCTACAATCCACGCGCACCTCCTAGTTTCTGGGAGCCTTAGGAGGCCCCGTACGGACAAAGAAAGTGACCGGCCCCTCGGGGTACATCACGCCCTTCTGAACATCGGCGGTGCCGGAGATATTGACCGACACTGCACGCGGGCAACTGGAGCGGAACCTTGGATCGACCGGCCCTAGTCGATCTCCTGATACGCCACCTTGCGGCGGGCAGTCTCGAAACAGAGCATCTGCTACCCGCGATCAGTGCTCTTCTCCCGGACGAGCCGACCTCCCTCTCGAAGGCCGGCCTTTACGAGAGCCTGCAGGAACAAGAGGGAGAGGCGTTCGAGCGGCTGCGGCAAGAGCTGGAACGCGACCTCGTCAAGGCAGCGCTCGAGCTCAACGCGCTCGCCCATCAACGACAGCCAATCCCGGAGGAACGCCGGCGCGACCTCGAAGGCTTTCCTCTGCAGGTTCCTCTCTCCTGGCGCAGTCAGGCAGACGGCCTGGCGGCACTGCAACGGGCCGTCAGCTTGCTCC
>JADFNY010000058.1 GCA_022563115.1 Acidobacteriota bacterium
CGCACATCATGTTGCAACGGTTCGTCAGGTCGATGGTCAGAACCGTGCCACGACCGTACTTGACCGTGCTGGTGCCGTGGTCGTGCAGCTTCTCGTCGTTGTGCGAGCGCATGTCGCGGCCGGGAAACTGCGCTTCGAGTCGGGCGAACATCTCCGGATCGATCGACAAGACGTCCTCGAAGTGCCCGTGCTTGGGGCAATCCTTGAGCATCCAGATCTTGCCGTCACGCTCGATGATCTCAGCCTTGATCTCGCCGATCCTCTCGTTCCTGAGAACCTCGACCGGCAGCTCACCGTCGAGGATCTTGGCGCGGATCTCCGGCACGCACTTGGGGCACAGAGAATCGGTCGTGCGCGGCACACCCAGCGTGGGCCGCGTCTTCTCCCACGACTTCTGCAGCGGCTTTTCGGACCAAGCCGGCACAAAGCCGGGGCTGGGGCGGATCTTATTGATACGCGAGAACACGAACCAGGCCGCGTTCGCCGCGTACACCAGGCCCTGTTCGAAGTACTTCACGGGACGATGCATCGTTCCTCCTTGAAAGACCCAGGCGAGTCACCCAGTCGCCTCCAATCAAAGAGGCTTTATGAACACGGCCGTCCGGAATTTTAGTTGGAGCCGCCGCCTACCGCCGATAGCCCGAATGAATGAGTTGGGCCGACCGGCGGCTCCCACCCACAAGGTGGAGGCAACGAAATCCGTTACGGACGGTCGATACACGGGTGGCATCAACCTAACTAGCCGGGGATAGTAACGAAACCGCCCGATCGGTGTCAATGAACGTCCGCTCAGAGATTGTCGAGAGCGGCTTGCCGGATGATCTCGACGTCGTCCGGGAGTTCGAGGCGAAAATCGTCGGGATCGAGACCGGCATCGCGATCGACGTTCGTCAAAACAATCGTCGTGGTGGTCCCCGCGTGCCCTTCGAGCACGATCCGGCGCGCCGGGTACCATTCGCCTTCGGCGACCGACAGCGTGATGGTCTTGAAGCGGCGGGCAGCCGATGTGCCGGGTTTGGGAACGAGGCGCAGCACGTACAACGTGGCACCCTCCCCGTCGGCGCGGCCGACGTCCTGCAATGACACGTCGAACGACGTCCGCAGATCGGAGGTCGAGGCCATTCCCGGTACATCGAGGTCTCGGCCTTCCTCCAGCGAGCCGGCGAGCGGCATGATTCGGGCCTGCTTGATCCGCGGGATATACACCGTGACCGAGTCATCAGCGATCAATTCGGTGCGCACGCTCGGGTTCGTGATCTCGCGCCGAAGGTAGGCCGGCTTGAGGAAAGCCACGGTGCCGCTCTCGGTTTCCTCGTCGTCAAAGATCTCGATACGCTCGGTCGCCGTCATATCGGCGGTAAAGCTCTCGATCCCATCACTGGCGACCTCGATCGCGGCCAGCACCGCGTCGAGGTCCGCGTGCTGCGGCTGCGGATTGGGCAGCACGAACAAGCCGACGATGATCAAGCCGCAGATCAGGTCATATTGCCACGACCCGCGCGGCCAGTTCAGAAAGACCCAGCGCCCCACCGGACCCCACATCTGTAGTCCGCGCCGGCTGTCCATCAGTGGGCATCCGCCTCGTCGACGATCAGCCCGTCCCGCATGTGTATCTTACGGTGGGCGACCGCCGCGACTTCGGGGTTGTGGGTGATCACCATCATCGTCTGCCCGAACTCTGCGTTGAGGGAGGTGAACACTTCCATCACCCTCGCGGAATTGTTCGTATCGAGGTTACCGGTGGGCTCGTCAGCCAACAAGATATGGGGTCGGTTGACCAGCGCCCGGGCGATGGCGACGCGCTGCTGCTCGCCGATCGACATCTCGTAGGGCTTGTGGTCGACCTTGGCGGCGAGGCCGACCCGTTCCAGCAATCGGGAGGCGCGATTCGGGTCGCCGCGTCCCGTCTTGTTGCGCCACCGTTGGATCTCTTGGGCAAGCTTGACGTTGTCGAGCGCCGAGAGCGTCGGGAAGAGATTGAAGCGCTGGAACACGAAACCGATCTTGTCGCGCCGGATCAGCGTCCGCTCGCTGTCGCTGAGCTTGGTGATGTCCTCGCCGTCGATACGGACCTCGCCGCTCGTCGGCGCGACCATCCCGCCGAGCATGTAGAGCAACGTCGACTTGCCGCAGCCGGAGGGCCCCATCAGGGCGACGAACTCGCCGGCCCGCACCATGATGTCGATGCCCGCGACCGCCTCGACCTTGGCCTTGCCCATGTCGTACTGCTTGCGCAGGGCAATGGTCTGGAGCACGGGCTTGGCGTCGATCATCGTCACTCGTCTCGCAGGGCCCTTACCGGGTCCTGCCGGGCGGCGCGGATGGCTGGGTAGAAGGATCCCAAAAAACCACCGAGAACACCGAGCGCACTGGCGTAGATCGTCCAGTCCCACGTGAACGTGATGATGAGCGTCGGATAAGCCGTCGTCAGACCCCAGGCAGTGAGCCTGCCGAGCACGTAACCACCGATCACGCCGAGCAAGCTCAGCAGCATGGACTCCTGCATGATCGTCAGCACGATGTAGGTCTTGGAGCCGCCGAGCGCCTTGAGGATGCCGATCTCTCGGGTGCGCTCGATGATCGACGTGTACATCGCCAGCAGGATCACCAGGAACGAGAGCGACACGGCAATCCCGGAGAGCGCTATCCGGAAGGCGTTGAGGCCGGCGATGTTCTCGCCGAGCGTCTGCGAATACTCCTCCAAGACGGTGGTTTGCACGCCCGGAACCTCGGCTTCGATTCGAGCCGCTAGCTCTCCCGTTCGATCGAGCCGCTCGGCCTTGACGAAAACCAGGTGGACTCGAGTCGGCGTCCCGACGAGCTCCCTCAGCACTGTCAGGCGCACATAGATACGCGCTCCGATGCCGGCACGCGCGATCCCGACGACTTCCCAGTCATCGGCCAACATCGCGACGCGATCGCCGACGGAGAAGTTGTTGGCGGCGGCAAAACGACGGTCGATGACCATCTCACGGGCTTCGGGGGGAGAGTTCCAGTCGAGGCCGCGGCCTTCCAGGTATGTGAGGCGCGCACCGACCCGTTCGAAGCGCGGGTCGATGCCCCAGGCGTTCACCGGAGCTCCTCCACCGACGAGCGCCGACCAAAAGTAGATCGGGGCCACCGCCTGCACGCCTTCGGTTTGCGCGAGCTTGTCCACGATCGCTTCGCGCAACGTCGTGCTCGACAGCCCGAGAATGGCCGAACTGCCGACCGGCTGAACGAAAATGTCGGCGCCGACGGCCTGCATCCGTCCCGCCACCTCGTCGAGGGTGCCGTTGGTCAGCCCGACGATCAGCAGCACCGCCGTCACCTCGATCGCCACCGCCAGGATGGTGATGCCGGCGCGGGTCTTGCGCTGAAAGATGTTGGCGCGGACCAGACTCGGCATTACGGTAGCTTAGTAGAGGCTCGAGGAGAGCGTTCGATAAGTTGCAAATGACCGCACGTGCAGCGCCCCCCTAGCAGGTCAGTCGCCGCCGCGGCGGCGGAATTCTGCCATTGCCTCTTCGATGGCCAGCAGGCGGTAGCCCGACGGCAACTCGAGGAATCGAAACGCGACCGCCGGAATCGACGGGTTGCGGTCGGCTTCGGTCAGATCGAAACGAAAGACCATCTCCTCCCAGGGGCGCTCGACCTCGATCCGTCCGGGATACGCGTCGATACCACCGCTCAGGTAGTTCGAATAGGTGGCGTTGAAATCGATGCGGCCATCGGCGTCGAAGCCTTCGATCAGGCTGACCCGCAGGTTTTTGCGATCGATCCACACCTTGCGACGGATCCGGGCGGTGCCGCCGTCGGCTTCCATCCACACCAGGGCGTAGCGACTCGGGTAGGTTTCCAGGACCACGAAGGAGCCGGGCGCGTTGGTCGTCGGCAGCAACTCGGGGAGCAACGCCTCGGTCATGTGGTGGGGTCGCAGCGCGAAGTAGGGCCGCTCGGGGTCGGGCTCGGCCGGCGCCGCGCGCGTTCCCGTGTAGTGGGCACCGTGATCGGGAACGGAGAGCTGGAACTCGAACCCGTTCCCCACCAGATCGAAGATCGTACCGACTAGCGAGCGTTTCCCGTTCAACCGCAACGCCCCCGTACTCGTGGCGTAGAGCTGCACATTGACGTGGCGGCTGTCCTCGTCACCCGACCAGTACATCCGCAGCTGTCCCTTTGCCTGCAGGGCCGATGACGCCCAGGCGTTGGCCCGTTGGATCAGCGTGGCAGCGTCGGCTGAGAGATAAACCGGCGCCGGGCCGAGCTGCGCCGTCCGCTGCGCCGCTCCGCCGCAACCGGCCGCAGCGACCGAACCCAAGAGAGCTAGCAGCCCGAATATCTCAATGGGTCGCGAAGCGAGCGGGCGTGAGGGCGTGTGAGGACAAGGCGCCCGCCGGGAGGGCACCGGAGGCGTATGTGACAATACATCGAGGTGCCCGACCAAGCGCAACGCCGTAGACGCGCGCTTCTCCGCGCCCGCAGCAGGTGAGCGTTGAGATATGCGGGCTAGCATCAGGGTGTTTCGTCGAGCGCGCATGAGATCACATCTGCCGCGAGAGGACAAATTCCGGCAGCTCGGCGAGCGCCTGCTTGGGGCGCGAATCCTCCAGCCCCTCGAGGCCCTCTCGTGCCCGATCGGCGTATTCCTTGGCGACGGCGTGGGTCGCGTCGAGGGCGCCACAGGCACGCATCGCCTCCACCACGGCGCTGAGGTCGTCAGCGCTCGGCTCGGGGTCGCCGAAACAGCCCAGCAGCTGCTCCCGCGCTGCCTCCGAGCCATTGCGCAGCAGGTAGATCGCCGGCAGCGTCATTTTCCCCTCGCGCAGATCAGCGCCCACCTTCTTGCCGAGACGGTCGGTGTCGGCGCTGTAGTCGAGCAGGTCGTCGATGAGCTGGAACGCCATGCCGATGTTGCTGCCGTAACACGCGAGTGCCTGCTCGTGCTCCGGGGGAGCCGCGGCGAGAATCGCCGAAGCCTGGCCGGCGGCGGCGAACAACGATGCGGTCTTGCGATCGATCATCCGCAGGTAGTCTTCTTCGGTAACCTCGACGTTGCCGTTGCTCGAAACATCGAGAATCTCGCCCTCGAGCAAACGGCTGGTGGCTTCGGTGAGGATCTCGACGAGACGCAGGCTGCCGAGCGCCACGCTCATCGCCATCGAGCGTATGTAGATGTAATCGCCGAGCAAGACGGCGAGCTTGTTGCCCCAAACCTGGTTGGCGGCTTCCTGCCCGCGGCGTACTTCGGCGTCGTCGACGATGTCGTCGTGCACCAACGTCGCCGTGTGGATGAACTCGACCACGGCGCCGAGCTGCACGTCGCCATCACCCTCGTAGCCACACACCTGGGAGCACAGCAGGACCATCGCCGGACGAAGGCGCTTACCACCGGACCGGTGCAGATATTCGGCGTGGCGGCGAACCAACGCGATCTCGGAGTGGCAGGCGCGCTCGATCTCGCGTTCCACCAGCTGCAGCCGATCCGCAACGAGGGCGTACGCGAGCGTCGCGGTCGGGGATTGCTGAACTCCCTTTTCGGTCACCCTCAGCCCCCAATATGGATCACGTAGGCGCCCTCGGGAATGTCGAACTCGAAGAGCTCGTCGGAAAGGCCGGGGTCGAATTGCAGGTCGTAGAACTGGTAGTCGAGCGTGTTTCGGAGGTTGTCGTACGTCACCAGCCGGGTGATCGTCGCTTGCAGCGGATCGACCTCGAGTATGAGCCGCTCGAACGTGGCTCCGGAGCGACGTGGACGCAATTCGAGTTGTACGTTGCCGCGGCTGAGCGGCACCCCCCATTCGACCACCTGGATGTCGAAGTCGCGGCGCAGATTGCCGCGACCCGTCAGGTAGAGAATGGGCATTTCGGAAGTGTTCGCCAGGTCCGAATCGATCACCTGTACCTGATTGTCTTCCGGCAGGTAGAGATACGTCTCGCGCCCCGGACCACCGGCGACCAACAGCTGGCCGCTGGTCCGGTACTCCCAGCGCATTCGCCCCGGCGTGCGGATGTACAGGTCTCCTTCGACCGTGGTCATGACACTCCCCAGCCGGCTGAGCCGACGCTGAACGAAGCGGGCCTGCAGCTCGGTCTGCCGGTATTTTTCCTGAATCCGCCCGATAAGCAGCTCGACACCGGGAGCCAGTGCCTGCTGCTGGGGTGTCGCCAGGATACAAGTAGCCGCGAGGGCGCCGAGGACATCCAGGCGCGGCACACTCCACATGGCGAGGGCTCTCCTTGGTCGTGGGCGAAGCATGCAACAACCGGGACAGCCGGTCGTCCGGTGTGGTCGTCGCTCCTGCTATCATACCGCTTCCCGATCACCGTGGCGGCGCCATCGGCGCCGGCGTTCGATCGCTTCTTTCCCTTCAGATCGATTCCTATCTTAAGCAAGATGCGTCCAAAGTTACTCGTTGTCGGTCACGTCGACGCTCAGGGTCGCCACGGACTCGCGGCCGACCTTCGAGCTGCCGAGAAACTGGGGGCGGAACCCCTTCCCGTTGTTACCTCGTATGCCTTCACCGGAGGGGACGGCCCCGGCGCCCTGCGGCCGGTTTGGGGCGGCACCATTGCGCGGCAGCTGTCCGCCGCCCTCGATCAGGAGCCGGAAGCGGCGTTGATCGGCGTCGTGGGTCGCGCCCGACACGCCAGGCTCATCGCCCAACAGCTCGCTGACCGAGGACCGGCGGCGGTCGTCCTGGCGCCGATGCCGAGTGCCTTCGACATCGCACCGCTGGTGAACACGCGGTTATTTTCCGCCATCCGGCGCCAATTGATTCCCGAGGCCCGCGCCGTCGTGCTGGCAGCGCGCAACGCCCCGGCGCTGATGGGCCTCGGCGGCGAGTCGTTCGACGAGTTGCGCAACATCGGTCAGAAGATTCTCGACCTGGGCGCCGGTGCCGCCTGGATCCGCGGCGTTCCGAACCAGTCGCGGCGCGTCGACGTTATCGTTGATCAGGACGGCTCCGGTCTGCTCGACTATCAGCGGGCCAAAGAGGACGCCGAGCCGCATACCTCTGCGGCTTCTTTGGCCGCGTTGTTGGCGCTCGGAACCAGGTTGCGGGAGGCCGTCGATCGGGCACACCGTCATGCGTACGGCCTGGATCGCGACCTCTACCCGGTATAGGCAACCCACCGCGAACCCGCCGCGCTTGCCGCTCGAGCTCATCTAGCGGGGTGCTGAAAAGCTCCCGGACGTCTACTCGCCGGCCGGGTTGCTCGCGCACGGGGGAACGGCACCGCCGGTCGCCTCCATGACGATCCGGGGCTACTCTAGCAGGGTGCTGAAAAACTCCAGAGTTTTCCAGCACCTGTTAGAGCCTCATACCAACCGACAGGAGTGGCGATGCGATCTTTAGAATTTCCTCTAGGGCGTCGTGCTGCATTGTCGGCGCTCGTCGTCGCGGTGGTATTGGTTTCGACATTGACGTCGGCGCCGGTTGTCGGCGCCGGCCAAAGCGCCGAACCGGTCGATCTCGATGCCATCTTCAAGATCAAGGAAGAGGGCTTCCAGCGCTCCGAGGTCATGGAGGTAATGAGCTGGCTGACCGACGTGTACGGCCCGCGGCTTACCGGCTCGCCGGGCCTGAAGAACGCCGCCGACTGGGCCGTTGACTGGCTCCAAGAGCATGGCATCACCGACGTCACACTGGAGCCGTGGGGACCGTTCGGCCGCGGCTGGACGAACGACAAGTTCGCCGCCTACGTTCTCGAGCCGACCCCCTACCCGATCATCGGCTACCCGAAGGCGTGGACGCCGGGCACCGACGGGTTGGTGCGCGGTGAGGCGGTCATCGCAATCATCGACGACGAGGACGACTTCGAAACCTGGGCCGGCAAGCTCGAGAGCAAGTTCGTGTTGACCTCGACGATGCCCGCGGTCGCGGCTCTGTTTGAGGCGCCGGCGCGGCGCTTCACCGACGACGAGCTCGAGGCGCGCGCGGCGCAGCCGATGCCGACCGCCCGCGGCGGCCGCCGCGGTCGCGGTGGATTCCGTGGGGGCGCCAATTTTTCCGCCCGCCGCAACGAGTTCTTCATCCGGGAAGGCATCGCCGGGCTGCTCGATCCCGGTCGCGGCTCGGGCGGCACGGTGTTCGTCGGCAGCGGCGGCTCTCGCAATACCGACGCTCCGGAAGTACCGACGCAGGTCGTGCTCGCGATCGAGCATTACGGCCGCATCTACCGGACCCTCGAGAAGGGTATTCCGGTGGTGGTCGAGATGGAGGTCGACAACCAGTTCTACGACGACAATCTCGACTCGTTCAATGTGATCGCCGAGATTCCGGGGACCGACCTGGCCGACGAGATCGTGATGCTGGGCGCGCACTTCGACTCCTGGCACTCCGGCACCGGCGCGACCGACAACGCCGCGGGCTCCGCAGTCATGATGGAGGCGATGCGTATCCTCGAGACCAGCGGCCTGCCCATGCGGCGCACCGTGCGGATGGGGCTGTGGAGCGGCGAGGAACAGGGACTGCTGGGCTCGCGCGCTTACGTGACCGCTCATTTCACCGACCGCTCCACCATGTCGCTGACACCCGATCATGAGAAATTTTCGGCCTACTACAACGTCGACAACGGCACCGGAGCGATCCGTGGCGTCTACCTGCAGGGCAACGAGGCGATCGCGCCGGTATTCGAAGCGTGGATGAAGCCGTTCGAGAACCTCGGCATGACGACGCTGACCATTCGCAACACCGGTGGCACCGATCACCAGTCGTTCGACCGGGTCGGGCTGCCGGGGTTCCAGTTCATTCAGGACCCGGTGGAGTACAACACCCGGACCCACCACTCGAGCATGGACGTCTACGAGCGCGTCCAGGCCGAGGACATGATGAAGAACGCGGTCATCGTCGCGTCGTTCGTCTACCACAGCGCCAATCGTGACGAGCTACTGCCGCGCAAGCCGCTGCCGGCGCCACAAGGAGGAGGGCGGCGGGGCGGGCGCTAGCCCGGACTTCTCAACAGGTTGCGTCGCGGCCTTCGATCACTTCCTCGACGTCGAGCCGCGGAAATAGAGGCTCGCTCTTATGAACCTGCCGGGGGGCGAGCGACGGATCGTGAAGATCGTCGAGCCTCCACGCTGCGGGATCGGCATCCTGACCGAGGGCTTGTGCCATCGTGGCGCTGCGCTCGGGCATGAACGGATGGACCAGGACGGCCACCTGACGTAGCAAGGCGGCGAGTTGCGACAAGACGGCGTCGAGCTCGGCGGCCTTGGCTGGATCCTTTGCGAGCACCCATGGGGCATGGGTATCGACGGCCAGGTTGCCGGCGGCAACCAGTTTCCAGATCGCCTTCAGCCCGCCCTGCAGCTCGTAACCCTCCATCGCTTCCCGGTACTCGGCCTCGACCTCGCGTGAGGCGGCGGCCAGACGGGTGACGTCACCCTCCGCCGGCCCGCCGAGGGCGCCGTTCTGGTACTTCATTGCCATCCCGACGGTGCGCTGCAGCAGGTTGCCGAGGTCGTTGGCCAGGTCGGCGTTGTATCGCGCCACGAAGCGCTCGTGATCGAACTCCAGGTCGCGGCCGAAGGGCGTCTCGCGCAGCAGGAAGTAGCGCAACGCGTCGGCGCCGAAGCGTTCCGCGGTGGCGACCGGGTCCATGACGTTGCCCACGCTCTTGCTCATGCGACCCCCACCGGTCAGCACCCAACCATGCCCGTACACCACCTTGGGCAACGGCACGCCGGCCGACATCAGCATCGCCGGCCAGATGATGGCGTGGAAGCGGGTGATGTCCTTGCCGACCAGGTGCATGTCGGCGGGCCAGAACTTCTTGTAGGTGTCGGTTTCCTCCGGGAAGCCGGTCGCCGCGAGGTAGTTGGTCAGCGCGTCGAACCACACGTACACCGCCTGGCCCTCGTGCCCCGGCATCGGGATACCCCAGCCGTCAGAAGCACGCGAGACGCTGATGTCCTCGAGGCCTTCGTCGAGCAACGACAGCAGTTCGTTGCGCCGGTAGTCCGGCTGTACAAACTCCGGGTGCTCCTCGTAGTGCGCCTCGAGCCGGGCCTGGTAGGCCGACAGCCGGAAGAACACATTGGTCTCTTCGCGGAACTCGGGCTCGGTCTCGTGCACCGGACACTTGCCGTCGACCAGGTCGCGGTCGCTGTAGTAGGCCTCGCAGCTAACACAGTAGAAGCCCTTGTAAACACCCTCGTAGAAATCGCCGGCGGCCTCGGCGCGCTGCACCATCGCCTCGACCGCGATCCGGTGGCGATCCTCGGTCGTGCGGATGAAATCGTCGAACTCGACGTTGACCGCGGCCCAGGCGGCGCGAAACACCCCTTCCATCCGGTCGGTGAAGGCGATCGGCTCGAGCCCCTCCTCCTGCGCCCGCTTGTAGACGTTCTGCGAGTGCTCGTCGAGCCCCATCAGAAAGAAGACGTCCTCCCCCGCCAGCCGCTTGTAGCGAGCGATCGTATCGGCGGCGATCTTCTCGTACGCCGTACCGATGTGCGGCTGACGGTTCGGATAATCGATGGCGCAGGTGATGTAGAAGCTCATGTCACTGCCCTGCTGGCGGCGTGCTGGAGAACTCCCCCAGGAGTCTCTCAGGACACCTCCAGGTTCTTGTTCTCGAAAACGCAAAGGTCTTCGATGCAACAGTCCCAACACTTGGGCCGCTGCGCGTGGCACACCTCGCGACCGTAGCGAATCATGTTCATGTGCAGCGGGTAGGCGCTCTCGTCGGGCACGTGCTCCTGGATATCCCGGTTCGCCTTGGACAGATCGCCGGTCTCGACGATGCCAAGCCGGCGCAATATCCGATGCACGTGGGTATCGACGGGGAAGGCCGGCAGGCCCAGAGAGAATAGCAGGATGCAATTGATGCTCTTGGCCCCGACGCCCTTGTAGTTTTGCAACACGGTTCGCGCCGCCGCCATGTCGACGGCCTGGAGGTAATCAAGGTCGAAGTCACCGCGTTCCTTCTTGACCTGCCGCAGGATGTCCTTGATGCGCTTCGCCTTGACCTTGTGGAGGCCGCCGCTCCTGATGGCGTTGGCGATCTTGTCGACCGGCGCGCTAGCGACCTGCTCCCAGGTATCGAAATGTTGCCACAAGCCGGCCCAGGCACGGTCGCGGTTCGTATCGGTGGTGTTCTGCGACAGGATGGTGAAAACGAGCTCGTCGAGCGGCGGCTGTCGGCTCTTCGGGCGCGGCGTGCCGTAACGGTCGCGAAGCCTCTCGGAGAGGAGCTCGATGGCGCGCGATTCGTCCGCGCCGGCGGTGGGGCGGGTCCGCGACTTTCCTCGGGCCGTCGCCATGCGGGTCTTCGCGCCGCGACGTACCGGTGCGCCGCCGCTCACCTGGGGGCGAGCTTATCGGCCAGGTACTCGGCGAGCGCGTCGAGGGCGACGCGCTCCTGCTCCATCGTGTCGCGGTCCCGGACCGTCGCCCGACCGTCGTCGAGACTATTGAAATCGAACGTCACGCAGAACGGTGTGCCGACCTCGTCCTCGCGGCGGTAGCGCTTGCCGATGCTGCCCTGCTCGTCGTATAGGACGTTGAAACGACGCTGTAGTTCGTCGGCGAGCTTGCGGGCCTGCTCGCCCAGCTTCTTCGACAGCGGGAAGACCGCCACCTGGCGCGGGGCTATGTGGGGTGCCAGGCGGAGCACCGTGCGCTCCTCGCCGTTGATCTGTTCGACCGCAAAGGCGTCGACGAGCACGGTGAGGACGGTGCGGTCGAGGCCGGCCGAGATCTCGACCACCGACGGCACGTACTTCTCCTGGCG
This sequence comes from Acidobacteriota bacterium, assembly GCA_022563115.1. GTDB lineage: Bacteria > Acidobacteriota > UBA890 > UBA890 > UBA890 > UBA890. The sequence goes on from JADFNY010000058.1 coordinate 11,722, forward strand.
TGCCTCGTCGAAGTACGCTTGGTCCTTGCCCGAGTGTTTGTTGTGCATGCTGAGGTCGAAGCTGCCGCGGTTACAGATGCCCTCGAGCTCCTGCCAACCGAACGGGAATTGGTACTCGACATCGGTCGTGTAGCGGGCGTAGTGGGCGAGCTCGTCGGCGTCGTGCTCGCGGAACCGGAGTCTCTCCTCGCGGATGCCGAGGCCGAGGTACCACTGCATGCGCGCCTCGCGCCAGTAGTCGAACCACTGGCGCTCCTCGCTCTCGTGGACGAAGAACTCCATCTCCATCTGCTCGAACTCGCGCGACCGGAAGGTGAAGTTGCGCGGCGTCACCTCGTTGCGGAACGCCTTGCCGCGCTGGGCGATCCCGAACGGCACCTTCATGCGGGTCGACATCTGCACGTTGCGGAAGTTGACGAAGATCGCCTGGGCTGTCTCGGGCCGCAGGTAGGCGACCGACTGCGAGTCCTTGGTCGCGCCGACGAAGGTCTCGAACATGAGGCCGAACTCGCGCGGCTCGGAAAGCTCGCCGCCGCAATTGGGGCACTCCTTCGGCAGCTCGCTGATACCGAGGTCGCGCATCAGGTGATCGGTGCGGTAGCGACGCTTGCACTCCGTGCAGTCGACCATCATGTCGTAGAAGTTGCCGAGGTGACCGGACGCCTCCCATACCTTCGGGTGCATGATGATCGAAGCGTCGTAGCCGACGACGTCCTCGCGCTGGCGCACGACGGCGTCCCACCAGAAGTCGAAGACGTTGTTTTTGAGCTCGACGCCGAGCGGTCCATAGTCCCAGAACCCGTTGAGACCGCCGTAGATTTCGCTGCTCTGGAAGATGTAGCCGCGGCGCTTGCACAGCGACACCAGGGCATCGAGGGAATCGAGCTCTTGGTCGTCCGCTACTTGTTGATCGTTTGCCATCCGGTGATTCTATCGGTGATCCCCTACCCCTCAAGCCGTTAGCCCGGACTTCTCAACGGGTGGCGTAGCGAGCGAGTGCGAGGGCGTGTGAGGGCAAGGCGCGCACCGATTCGGGGGCGGAGACGTACGGAACAGTACGCTGAGCACCCGAAG
>JADFNY010000390.1 GCA_022563115.1 Acidobacteriota bacterium
TCTTCATCCGGCCGCTGGCACGCCCGGGTTGCACGATGCCAGCCGGCAGGCTACCGTCCGGGCGATTCGCTGACTCTGTTTCGTGAAGAAACCCTATGGCATCCGATCTCGCGCTGCGCCTCCTGGTTCTCTATTACCGGACGCGCTTTGCGCTGGTGCGACCGGCGGACTTCGTGCTGACCGGGATTCCTCGCAGCGGAACGAGCCTGCTTTCGGCGCTGCTCTGCGAGCCGGAGGACTGTTTTTGCTTCAACGAGATCTTCTACGATCCGATGACGCTTCCGTACTTTTTTGCGCGCGAAAAAAAGCGGCTCATCTTGGGTGAACCAGTACCGGTGAAGATGGACGCTGACGGCTCACTCACGACGGACACGATGGAGGGTGAGATCGTCGTCGCTCGGAAGTCGTTTCCCCCGAAGCGCAAAGGCGTCATCGTCGGTTCCAACGTGAACATTCCGTACCTCGATCGCCTCGATGAGATCCTCGCCTATCGATACCGGGTCATCGCGTTGGTGCGAGACCCGGTGTACACGTTGGCCAGTTGGAACAGCGCCAAGACGGAGATGCTACCGGAAGCACACGTCATGGACGACGATATGAACCCGCGATGGAACGGGATGAGGTTCGATTCGACCGATCGCGTCGGGCGTCAGGCGGAGATTTGGGAACACTATGCGCGTTTGATTCTGGACCTCCGCGACCGGGTGAAGATCATCCGGTATGAATCCCTGTGCGACGGGCAGCAAGCCACATTGGAAACGATCTACCAGTACCTGGGGGTGACGCCGCCGCCGCAGACTCGAGACCTGAAGAACATGAACGTCGATTCACGCTTCAGCGGCCTGGACCGCATCCGAGCGGCCGTTGCGGAACGCTGTCTGTCGAGGCAGGTGCTCGGCTATCACTAGGCTTTTGCGGTCGCCTCGATCAAGTCGAGCAACCGGTCGGTTGTTTCCTCGGCGCTGAAATCGCGCGCCCGGGCCCGGACTTTCGTGACCCAGTCGTTGCGGTAGACGTCGTCGGCGAGGAAACGCCGCATCTCGGTGGCCCAGGCCTCGACGTCGTCCGCCGCGAGCACGGGTCCGGCGCCGCCCGCAACCTCGGGAAGGCTGCCTCCGCTCGAGACGATAACGGGTACTCCCATCGCCATCGCTTCGGCGACCGGAAGCCCGAAGCCCTCGATCAGCGATGCTTGCAGGAGTGCCGTCGCGCCGCGATAAAGTCCGGCCAGCGCGTCGTCGGCGACGCCACCGGTCCAAACGACGCGATCGGAGACGCCCAGCTCTCCCGCCAATGATTCCAGCCGCTCGCGATCGGGGCCCGACCCCGCGAAGACCAGCTGTGCACCATCGGCGTCACCGTTCATTCGGGCCCAGGCTCGGAGGATCGTCTCCTGGTTTTTTTGCGGACAGATACGCCCCACCGCCAGGAAGTACGGCGATCGGACGCCGAGGGCCTCGAGCGTACCTTCGGATCGTAGCGCCAGGAATTCCGGATCCACTTCTTCGTGGATCACCGTCAGCCGATCACGGGCTACCCCGAGGCAATCGACGATATCCCTTGCCGAGGCCTCCGAGACGGTGACGACGCGGGATGCGCGGCGTGCCGACTTTCCGATGTACCACCGGAACCAGAGGCGAGGGAGGGCCGACAAGCCTCCCGAGCCCGCCGGCAACACGAGGGGATGCATGTCGTGCGCCACGACGATCGTCGGGCAGGGCGCGTTCCACGGGCCCTTGGGGTAGGGCGAGAAGAAAATGTCGTGGGGATCGGCGCGCAGCAGGCTCGGAATCGTGCGCTGGTCGACCAGCGGCGTGGCGACCACCGGCATTTCGAGATAAGCGATCGAGTCGTCGGTAACACGCCGCTCGTAGCCGGGATGCAGGAAGAGTGTCCACAGCCACGCAGGCCGGGTGTCGAGGGCACGTCGCAGAATGGTTTCGAGGTAGCGCCCGATACCCGTGTGCTTCCCTGGCGCCCACTCGCGGGCATCGACACCGATTCGCATGGCCTAGCTTCTGCCCGACAAGATCGTCCTTTACCGGCCGTCTGTCCCGTTCTCGTACACGATCTGCCCGCCGACGATCGTATACAGAACCTCGGCGGCGAGCAGCTCTGCCGGGTCGTTGTTGCCGGCCTCGACGAGGTTGGTATCGAACACCGCGATGTCGGCGAGCTTGCCGGGGCTCAGCGTTCCCTTGATATCTTCCTCGAACGCCGCCCAGGCGGGGTTCTTGGTGTAAGCCTCGATCGCTTCCTCGATCGTGAGGCGCTGCTCGGGGTACCAGCCTTCGGTGGGCTCACCGCCGAGGGTCTGGCGCGAGACGGCGGCGTAGAGGCCGTAGATCGGGCTCAGGAAGTAGCGCGCCGCGTTGGTCCCCGGGCTGTCGGAGCCGAACACCAGAACGGCGCCGTTGTCCTTCAGGGTGCGGAAGGCGTAGGCCCCGAGGTTGCGCTCCTTGCCGATGCGCTCCTCCATCCAGCGCATGTCGTCGGCGACGTGGTACGGGTTCACCTCGGCGACGAGGTTCAACTCGGCGAAGCGCGCGAAGTCGTCGGGGTGTAGGACCTGGGCGTGGATGACGCGCCAGCGATGGTCGGAATCGACCATGTCGTGTTTGTTCAGAACCCTCTCGTAGATGTCGAGAATGATCTTGACGCCCTTGTCGCCGATGGCGTGGACGTGCGCCGGCATGCCGGTCTCGACCGCGATCTCGAGGAGCTGCTCGAGGTTGCCGGGGGGGCGATCGGTGTAGGCATCGTTGATACCCATCGACATCCCCCAACCCTCCTCGGACTCGGGAAACATGATGGTGCGCAGCGAGCCGGGGTTGCCGGGCATGTGGTCGTAGTCCTGATAGAACAAAGCGCTGGAGCCGCCCATGATGCCGTCGACCCAGGCCTTGAAGCCGACGAACTTGAGCCAGTCGTCGCCGAATCCGGTGGTGATGCCGAGGGCGACGATGTTCTCGGCCTCGAACAGGGTCGGGCGCAGCATCACCCGCACGGTGAGGGCGCCGTTCGCCCGCGTCTGCTGATAGACGCGCAGCATCTCGGCCGAGGTCAGGTCCTGGATCGTCGTGATGCCGCTTGCGCGCGCTTCCACCTGGACCTGCTCGAACTCGCGCATCATCAGCTCGAATGACTTGGGTGTCTGCGCCCGGCGTACGGCCTGCAATGCGCTGCCGCGGAGGATCCCGGTGAGACGACCGTTCTCGTCGCGATCGAACGAGCCGCCCTCCGGATCCGGCGTGTCGCCGTCGATCCCGGCCATCTATCCCGAATACTTGAACGATGCGAATCTGCTTATCTGCCCGTCGGATGCGGATCCTCCGGAGCTGTTTTGGCCCAACGGACAAAGCTGTGTATATTCGGTGGAGGACAACCCGTTTAATGACTGTAGCGGTCTGACGGGCTG
>JADFNY010000391.1 GCA_022563115.1 Acidobacteriota bacterium
GTTTCACCACGCCGCTGATGCACATCCCGGCGGGCGGTGACACGGCGGAGCCTCTCTTTGCCTTCGACACCGCGGCCGGAGAGATCGGCCACGGGCCCGCCTCCTATCTGCCCGATGGTGACCGTCTGCTCTATTCCTACTGGGACGATCGTTGGCGCATCGGTGTCCGCTCGCTATCGAGCGGCGAACGCACGCCGCTGACCGAGGGATACGGTGCGCGGTACACGCCGAGCGGCCACCTAGTTTACATCCTTGCCGAGCAGATGATGGCGGCCACTTTCGACCCCGCGACCTTGGAGATGGGCGAAGCAGTGCAGTTGCTCACGACGCTCGGTTCGACGCCGGGCTGGGGTCGCAGCGCTTACGACTTTACCGCCGACGGTACGCTCATCTATCTCGAGTCGCCGTCCGATCGAAACACCGCGATCCTGCGCCTCGACGCGGACGGCACCCGCACGGTGTTGCGCGCAGGTGATCGCGAGTTCCGGAGAGTCCGCGTGTCTCCGACCGGCGACCGCCTCGCACTCGAGGTGCGCACCGTCGACGGGGACACACAGGTCTGGAGCTACGACATCGTACGCGACGACCTCGCCCCTATTGCCCAGGGAGCGGGCTGGGATCAATACCCCTTCTTCTCGTTCGACGGCGATCGAATCGGCTACACCTCGGAGCGCTTGAAGTCGGGCGACGTTTTCACGCGGGCAGCCGATGGAATCGGCGAGGAAACACCGCTCTTCGTCAACGCCGACTACAAACAGAGCCATTCCTGGTCAGAACAGGGCTTGATCTTTGTGAGGACCAATAGCGGGACGACCGGTGGCACCGGCGACATCTGGTTGTATTCGATCGACGATCCCGACAACCCGGTGCCCTTCATCGAATCGGAAGCCGCAGAGGACCTGCCGTTTTTGTCCCCCGACGGGCGCTTCCTCGCCTACACGTCGGATCGCTCCGGCCGCAGTGAAGTCTACGTCACGCCCTATCCCGGCGGGCCGGAAGAGTACGAGTGGAAGGTCACCACCGACGGCGGCACGGAGCCGCGTTGGCCGCGCGACGGCATGCGCCTTTTCTACGAGACGGAAGGCCGCATCATGGTGGCCCCGGTTATCCAGACCGATCCTTTCCGCACCGGCACCGCCACTGTCTTTTTCGATACCAGCGAGCGGTTCTGGGATGTCGGTCCCGATGGCAGCTACATCGTCGCTATCGAGGATCTCGCCCCACCGCGCCCACGCCTGGTCCTCAACTGGTTCGAGGAGTTGAAGGAGCGGGTGCCGACGGGGCGGTAGGGGCGACCTCCTTCGCCGGTTCCAAGATCGGTAGGGAGTAGCCGGAGCGTCCAGGTTGAGCGGAATTCAGGCCTCTTTCTGCTGATTCCAGCTCTAACTTGCGTGAAGTCGCAGCCTCTGCACCTCTTCAAGCCACTGCGCCATCCGGTTCCAACTTTGAGCGTCTAGGGCTACCACATCAATTCGCCTCCGCGCACATTTCTCGTGCCGGAAGAGAGTCGACCTGCTGCCGTTGTCTTGCAGGGGTGCGCACGGATAGAGTTGCGCCCGTCCCCTCGACCTTTCCCCTCCTCTCTTCTCTTCGGCGAATATTGATCGGCGAATCCCTCGGCCCCTACAAGATCCTCGAGCTGCTCGGCGCGGGCGGCATGGGCGAGGTGTATCTCGGCGAGGACACGCGCCTGGGCCGCAAGGTGGCGATCAAGGTGCTGCCCCCGGAGTTCGCCTCGGACCCCGAGCGTTTGGCCCGCTTCGAGCAGGAGGCGCGCGCTGCGGCCGCCCTCAATCATCCCCACATCGCCGTGGTCCACGACGTCGGCTCCGAGGCCGCGGAAGATGGGACTACAACCCACTTCATGGTGCAGGAGTACCTCGAGGGGCAGAGCCTGAGGGACCGGCTCGACAAGGGGGCGTTGCCTCTGGACAAGGCACTGGATCTGTCTATCGAGGTCGGTGAAGCGCTCATCGCCGCCCACAAGGCCGGGATCATCCACCGCGACCTGAAGCCCGACAACATCTTCGTGACCGAAGAAGGGCACGCGAAGGTGTTGGATTTCGGACTTGCCAAGCTCACCGAAATGGCCACACCCACGGGCACCTCCGCATCGATGTCGCCCACCATGCTCGGCACCGTTGCCGGACAGGTCATGGGAACGGCGGGGTACATGGCCCCCGAGCAGATCAATGGCGAGGAGATCGACCAGCGAGCCGATCTCTTTGCGTTCGGGGCGGTCTTCTACGAGATGATCACGGGCCGCAGAGCGTTCGCGGGCGACAACATCCACGAGACGTTGAGCAGAATCATCAGCAAGCAGCCGCAGGCGGTGCACGAGATCCGCGACGATCTGCCGTTGAAGCTCGGGTGGATCATCGACAAGGCGCTGGCGAAGGCCGCGGGCCGTCGTTACCAAACCGCCACTGGTTTCAACGCTGACCTGGCGCAGCTACGAGACGACATCACGGCGGGAGTGGCCATCCGGTCGAGTGATCCGTCGGTCGCCGCTCCCGTCGCCGTGGAAACGACTCGGGGCATCGCGTGGACGCTGGCCGTTCCGCTGGCCGTCGCTACGCTTCTCATCGGCGTCCTCGGAACCTGGCTCGCCACCAGTCCCGCGCCTGTTGCCCCGCAACCCCCGGTCCGCCTCGATCTGAACATCGAAGAAGACATCGCAAGTACCCACGGCTCCAGCGTTGTGCTTTCTCCTGATGGAACGCGCCTCGTCTACGTCCTCGGTGTCATCCCAGGAGCGAGGGCGTTGATGACACGCTCCCTCGACCAGCAGGATTCCACCAGCCTGGTCGCCGGCGCAAACAACGCCGACTCTCCCTACCACCCGTTCTTCTCGCCCGACGGGCAGTGGGTGGGATTCGCAACCGGCACCGAGCTGAAAAAGGTCCCGGTCACCGGTGGCACACCCCTTCCCATCGCCCAGGTGAACCGGAATCGCGGCGCGGACTGGGGACCCGACGAGACCATCGTCTATACGCCCAGCCCGCAAAGCGGCCTGTTCTTGGTGTCTGAGAACGGCGGCGAACCGGAGCCTCTCACGGAGCTGGCCGAAGGCGAGACAACCCACCGCTGGCCGCAGTTTCTGCCGGGTGGCAGGGCGGTCGTGTTCACCTCCCACGTGGCCGGTAACGGCTTCGATGCCGCCACCATCGAGGTAGTGGATCTGGAGACCAAGGAGCGCAAGGTGGTGCATCGGGGCGGTACGTATGGACGGTACGTCCCGACGGGACACCTGGTGTACGCAAATGCCGGGACACTGTTCGCCATGCCCTTCGATCCGGGGGCGCTGGAAGCGACCGGCTCGGCAGCCCCGGTGGTAGAGAACGTCACGACCAACGGACAGGGTGGGGCGCAGTTTGGCTTCTCCGAGACCGGGATGCTGGCCTATTCGGGGGG
>JADFNY010000059.1 GCA_022563115.1 Acidobacteriota bacterium
TGCCTTCGAACTCAACTCCCCCGAGCGCCAACACGAAGACCTCGCCTTGCTGAACATGGGCGCTTCGGTCATCCACGCGGCCGTTCTAGAGGAAGGACGGCCGGTCTTCTGGCGCGATATCACCCTCGGCGTGCGCCAGTACGTCGCCGCGTTGCAGCGTGAGTTCATGCTCGACTACTTTGATGCCGAAGAGGTTCTGCGTCGGGCCGGGGGCGGTGGGGGCGACGAAAACGATCAGATGGACGCCGAGCTCGCTGGCTGGGAAGACGACAAGGACGACGACTACAGCTACGAGGATGACGGCGTTGACGGCGGTCTCGAAGACACCATCGAGAAAGACGCCGCTGGTGAGGAAGCCGCCGCCGGTAAGGACGACGATGCGGTCGGCGGGATCCGCGACGCATCGCGCGACCCGCGCGTCCAGGAGGTCGTTGGCGAGGTTTCCGAGCGCCTCATCACCGAGATCAAGAAGACGTTCGACTTTTACCACGCGCAGTCGATGCGCGAACGTTTCGATGCCATCTTCCTGGCTGGAGGCGGGGCCCACGTCGCCGACTTGACGCAGCGCCTCGAGCAGCGGCTGGGGACCCCGGTAGAGCTGCTCGACCCGCTTCGTCGGGTGTCGATTCCGACGAAGTCCTTCGATCCTGAGTACGTCCGCAGCATCGCGCCGCAGGCGGCCGTCGCCGTCGGTTTGGCGATGCGGGGCCAAGGATAAGTGGGCAGGGGCCTGATCCGATGATCCGAATAAACCTACTCGGCCACGAGACGGCGAAACCGAAGCGCCGTGCCATACCCACGTTAAGCATGGGCGGCAGCGAAAACGCGCCGTTCATCCTCGTGGTCGTGGCTGCGGTGGTCTTGGTGGCTGCGGCGTGGTGGTGGCAGGACCGCAGCATGCGGGACCTTCGAGCGACCCACCAACAGGTGACTGCCGAGAATGAGCAGCTCGCGGAGACGGCGCTGCGGGTTGTCGAGCTCGAGGATCGTCGCGCCAGCGTCAACCAGAGGCTGGGCATCATCGTCGACCTGAAAAAGAACCAGAGCGGCCCGGTCTTGTTGCTCGACCAGATTAGCCGCGAGCTCTCCAACAGCGTCTGGCTGACCGACCTCACGTTGTCGGCCGGCAACGTCTCGATCATCGGCGAGGGCCTCTCGGAGCTCGCCATTACCGACTTTGCGCAGAACCTTCGCTTGTCGCCGTTGTTTGCCGACACCCTGCTCGACTACACGCAGGACACCGAAAACTCGGTCCAGTTTCAGCTTTCTACCCGCTTCGTCCCGCTTTCGGCGCCACCGGTGGGAGAAGCAGGCGGCGCCGATTCGGGCAGCGGACGTTGAGGAGGCACCATGGCGTTTGAATTCAATGAAATGTCCAAGCAGGGGCAATGGGGCACGATCGGCGTCATCTGTGTCGCGGTCATCGGCGCCTTCTACTACTACGTCTGGGCACCGAGGGCGGAGGAAACCGTGCAGTTGAGCGAGCAGATCGAGCAGATGCAACTCGACAACGCGCGTACCCTTCTGATCGCCGGCCAGCTACCGGAACTGGAGGCAGAGCTCGTGGTCCTGGAAGGCCGGCTGGCGACGTTGTCGAACATCCTTCCAGACGAGCAGCAGACCGACTCCCTGCTGCGCACGCTGCAGCAGTCGGCCACCGATGTAAACCTCGAGATCCGTCGATTCGACCAACAGGCCGTGATCCTGCACGACTTTTACGCAGAAGTGCCGATCCAACTGGACCTCGTGGGCAGCTACCACGATCTCGCCCTTTTCTTCGATCGGGTCAGCAAGTTCGGTCCTATCGTCACCGTCGGCGAGGTCTCGATTCGGGCCCTCCAGGCGGGTGGCGCCGACACCATCCAAGCACAGTGCACGGCGAGCACCTTCTACTTCCTGCTCGAGGCGGACGTGGCCGACCCCGACGCTGTTGCGACCACGGGGTGATAATGCGCATCGTCCTCCGCATACCGAAACGGCAGGTTCGCGTAGCAGCGGCTGCATCCATGGTCGTGGCGCTGGGCGCGGCTGCGGGCGTCGCCGCTCAGACCGACCCCAGGCTGCTCGGCGGTGGAAGCTCGGCACAGGAAGCGTTGACGGTGGTGGCGTTGCCCCACGTGCGGACGCTCGAGTTCGAACAGCACCCCGAGGAGCGCCTGAAGGGCCGCGCCAGCAAGCCGGTCACGACGGCGCCGGTTGCCGTACTCGCCATCGCCGAACCGCTCGAAGATCCGCAGGGTCCTCAGGACCCGCAGGGTTCGCCGCCGCAGGACGAGCAGGGAGAGCAAGGTCAGGGCGGGCAGGGTCAGCAAGGGGAGCAGGGTCAGGGCGAGCAAGGTCAGCGGGGTGAAGCGGCGCAGGAACAGGCGCCGCCGCCGCCCGCCGCACAGGATCGCGGCCAAGTGTTGTTGTCGGCCGAGGAGCGCGCCGCGTTGGCGCTCGTCGAGCAGATCATCCGCGAGCAGGAAGGCGTGCTCATGGGCAGGGGCTTCGATTACGTCCCCGCCGGCCGCCGCGACCCGTTCGTCAGCCTGCTGGTGCAGATCGGCGCGGTGATGGCGCCGAGTCTGAGGCCTCCGGGGGTGGCGGGTTTCCTGGTCAGCGAGGTCGAGCTCAAGGGCATCGCGACGGCCAACGGACGCTGGCACGCGATGGTCATCGGGACGAACCAGAGGGCCTATTTCGTCGAGGTCGGCACGCAGTTGTACGACGGTCACGTCGTCGACATTCGTGCCGGCGAAGTCATTTTCGAACAAGTGGTGTCTGATGCATCGGGCGCGCGGCGTACCCGCGAGGTGACCAAGCGCCTTCGAACGACCGATGGAGGCGGGGAGACCCGGTGATGAACGACCAACGCAGAACGACCGTAAGCAGGCGCGGAGCGAGGTGGGGTGGCATCACGGCGCTGCTGGCGCTGGCGCTCTGCCTGGTGCCTCTTATGGCGCCGGCGCAGCAGCAGGATGCCAACCGGCTGCCGGTGGGCCAGCTCCCCACCGAGGCCGACATCCTCCAGGATCCCGACCTCGACGGCTCGCCGATCGACATCAGTTTCGTCGACGTCGACATCCGCGATGTCGTCCGGTTCTTCTCGCAGATCACCGGCATCAACCTCATCCTCGACCCCGAGGTCTCGGGACCGGTCACGATGGAACTTTTCCAGGTTCCGTGGGACGCGGCGCTCGAGACCGTCCTCGCATCACATGGGCTCGGAGTCATCGTCCAGCGCAACATCGTCCGTATCACATCGTTGAGCAAGCTCGCCGAGGAGGCGTCAGAACGGGCCCGTCTGCAGGACCAGAATCTCGCCGCGCAGCCGCTGCTCACCCGCCAAGTCAAGCTTTCCTACGCGTCCGCCGAAGAGCTCCTCGAATTGACCGAGCGTCAGCTTTCTGCTCGCGGTGACGCGGTCGTCGATATCCGCACGAATTCGCTGATCATCCGCGATACCGAGGAATCGATCGCCTCGCTCGCCAATTTGCTTGAGTTGCTCGATCAGCCCGCGCCCCAGGTCAACCTCAAGGCGCGCATCGTCGAGACAACGCGTGATTTCTCCCGTGATCTCGGCGTGCAGTGGGGTTTCCAGGGCGTTGCCGACGCGGCGCACGGCAACACCACCGGCCTGGTGTTTCCGAATAACCTCGCCGTTCGCGGCCAGAACCGCCCCTCCTCCGGTATCGAAGGAACGGGCATCGGCGGGACCCCCTTCGCCGTCAACCTGCCGACCTCCGAGGCGACCAGCGGGCTGGCTTTGACGATGGGCAGCATCCTTGACTCGTTCCGACTCGATGTCTCGCTGAGCGCGATGGAGTCCGCGGGTCGCGGCAAGGTGATCTCGACGCCCAACATCACCGCACAGAACAACCAACAGGCCCACATCGAGAGCGGTCAGCGCATCCCGGTGCAGGTCTTGGTCGACAACACGGCGTCGATCCAGTTCATCAACGCCAACCTGCAGCTGACGGTGACGCCGCAGATCACCGACGAAGACACCATCATGCTCGACATCGTCGTCGACAAGAGCGAGCCGGACTTCACCCGTCAGGTCAATGGTGTGCCGACGATCTTCACCCGCCGCGCGCAGACCCGCGTACTGGTGCGCAACGGGGGCACGACGGTTATCGGTGGAATCTTCCAGCTCGTGGTCAACGAGGTCGAGAGCCGAGTGCCCGTGTTGCACCGGATTCCGCTGCTCGGTTGGTTGTTCAAGAGCCAGCAGACGAATCAGAACAACAACGAGCTGTTGATCTTCATCACGCCACAGATCCTGGAGCACTAACGATGCTGACAAGCCTTCGCAGCCACAGTAGTTCCTGGCCAATGTCGCTCGCGGCTCCAGCAGCTAATCTGCGACGAGGCCGCGGCCCGTCCGTGCGCGGACTGGCCGGGTTGGCGCTGGTGCTGCCGCTCGCCTCGATGATCATCGGCTGTAGCACCGATGTGGGCGACACGGCCGCCAACGTCATCCTGAACATCGACACAGTCGTGCTCGAGAGCTCTCCGTGGGGTGATGTCCTGAGCTCGTCGCAAATCATCCTCGACGACACGATCGCGGTAACGTTCTCGGCGTTCTTGAAGGCGCCGATCTCGACGGATCCGTCGATCGTTGCGCCGGAGCTCCAGAACATCAATTTGGAGCGCTACGAGGTCACCTTCACCCGTACAGATGGTGGTACGGCGGTGCCGCCGGGATTCACCCAGGGGATCAGCGGAACGGTGCGGCTGACGGTGCTCGGTGCCGCAGAGGTCAATCAGTTCACCCTCTTGGGTCTCGTGCTCGTGCCGTCGACGATCAAGGCGCAGCCGCCGATTTCGTTCCTGATCAGCCCGGGTTCGGAACCGGTCACCAACTTCACCAACATCCAGATGGACGCCCGGATCCAGTTCTTCGGCAGGACGGTCACCGGCGACCCGGTAACCGTGGTCGGCAATATCGGAATCAACTTCGCCAACTACGGCGATGAAAACTCATGAGGTACCCAGCGATGGCCAGAACGATGTTTCGCGACGGAGGGGGAGGCCGACGCCGCGGTAACGCCAGGTTCATGGTCTCGGCGTCGTGCGTGCTCCTGCTGGTGACGGTGCTTCCGGGTTGTGACCTGACGACCCCCAGCTCGCCGAACGACCCCAGCAACCTGACCGGTCAGACGGCCAACCAGACGTTCACCTTCACCGGGACGCTCAACGTCTCGTCGGCGGCCGACACGCTGGCGGCGGACGACACGTCGACGGTGCTGTTCGTCGTCGAGGTTAAGGACTCGTCCGGTGGCCCGATCCAGAACCTCACTACGGTCGGGTTCAGCACCGATTTGGGTGCTTTCATTGTCGGCGGCTTGCTGTTCGCCACCGCCCAGGTCACGACCTTCAACGGCACAGCCGAGATCTTCTTCCAGAGTGCCAATCGTCAAACCGGCACGGCGACGGTGACCGCGAGCCTCGGAACGGTGTCGAGCTCGTCGTCGATCACGCTGACGCCGGCGCCCGTGGAAGGCACGATCGCGCTGGCCTTCGGGACCGACGGAAGCAGCGGCACGGTCACCATGTCGGGCGTCGCCAGTACGGCGTCGCCGCTCGACGCCAACATCGGTGTAACCGCGGAGGATTTCCAGGGCGTGCCGATCGTGGGCGCCGACGTGTCGTTCCGCATCATCGAGGATACGACGGCCGATATTTCGTCCAACCCAAACGCCGAGTTCGTCGCGTCACGCCACACGACGACAGGAGTGGACGGTAGCGCCGTCAACATCCTGCGTGCTTTCGGGGCGGGGACGGTGGTCGTGGTGGCGGACTTGTTCGACCCGAACACCGGTGCGCTCGTCGCGACGTCGAGTCGAATCATCCTGACGACGTCAACGTCGTTCCTCGTGGGGTTGCTGTTTAGCAACGGGACGGCGAGCCTCAGTGGCGCTGCCCCCCTTACCGACGTGATCACCGCAACGGTGACCGATACGTCAGGGACGGGGCAGTTGGGTAGGACAGTGCGCTTCACCATCACGGCGGATTCCACCGATACCGGCGCCACCCTGTCGACCTCGCTGGGCACGACGGATGCGAACGGCAAAATCAGCACGACCCTGATCGTTCCCGACGACGCCTCGGGCACGGGTTCCTCGGTAGCGATCGTGGCGGAAGTGCTCGATTTGTCCGGCGCGGTCTTGACCACGTCGAACGTCATCATCGCCACGGGCACGTAAGCGGAAAGATCAACGGCAGTGGCGCCGGGAGTAGTTTCTTATTCCCGGCGCCGCTCTGCCGTTTGGGCGTCCCTTGACGGCGTCGCAGACGGACTGCTGGTGACCGGGCCGGCGAACGTTCGCTATCTCACCGGGTTCACCGGCACCAACGGCTGGTTGCTGCTGTGCGGTCAACAGGCTGCTTTTCTCACCGACCGCAGGTACGAGGAGCAAGCCGCCGATGAGCTCCGTGACATATCGGTCGTCGTCTCCTCGACGGGCTTGCACGATGCCTTGGCACGGGCCGTCGAGGGCAGGGATCTCGAGCGCCTCGATTTCGAGCCCGATCATGTCACCGTGACCCTCAAGGAAAAGCTCGAGGCGGCGGTCGAAGTGGAATGGGTGGCCGCTGCGGCGCCGGTAGAGACACAGCGTCGCCGCAAGGACGCCGAGGAGATCGAGGCGATACGGGCAGCACTGGTGGTGACCGAGGCGGCGCTTCAAGAGGTAGCGAATGCGCTGGCGCCGGGACAGACGGAAGTCGAGGTGGCCGCCGACCTCGAGCGCGCCTGCCGCCGCCGCGGCGCCGAAGGCATGGCATTCGAGACCATTGTCGCCGCCGGGCGGCGCTCGGCGTTGCCGCATGGGGTCGCCTCCGCCCGCCGCCTGGAAGCAGGCGAGCCGGTGATGATCGATATGGGCTGCAAGCTCGATGGCTACTGTTCCGACCTGACCCGCATGATGTGGTGCGGTGGGGCGCCCGATCCGCGTTGGCTGGAGGTGCACGATCTTGTCGATCGGGCCCGTGCTGCGGCGCTGTTGATGGTCGGGCCAGGAGTCGCGGCCGTCGACGTCGACGCCGCCGCCCGCGCGGTGCTCGACGAAGCCGGGTACGCCGACGCTTTCACCCACGGTATCGGCCATGGTGTCGGCCTCGAGATCCACGAGGCGCCGAAGGTCTCCAGCCGCAGCGCCGATCAGTTGGAGGCAGGTATGGTGCTCACCGTCGAGCCGGGGGTCTACCTGGAAGGTGAGTTCGGCATCCGCATCGAGGATCTGGTGTGGGTCACCGACGACGGCTGCGAACGCCTGACCACACTCTCACCACGGCCTGTTATGCTTCGACGATTCGCGTAGACCGGTTTTCGGGCCGACATTGGAGGGTACAGGGGTGGCAGCCATGAGCAAGAAGCCGTCGCACGAGAGCCTCGTCGATCTGGACCAAATACGCGAGTTGATCGACCTTCTCATCGAGAAGGACGTCAGCGAGCTCGCCATCGAGCGCGACGGCGTGCGGGTCGAGATTCGCCGGGGGACGGCCGAGATCAGCGGCCCTGCGGCACCGGCGAACGTCGTGTCGGCTCCCGCTGCAGCGATCCCGGCGAGCGAGTCGCTGACTGCGGGCGGCGAAGCGGCCGCGGCCGCCGAGACCAGCTACGAGGACTGCTTCATCGTCGTGTCGCCGATGGTCGGGACGTTCTATCGGTCGGCCGAACCGGACGCCGACGCCTTCACCGAGGTCGGCGCCGAAGTGTCGGAGGGCGAGACCCTGTGCATCGTCGAGGCCATGAAGTTGATGAACGAGATCGTCGCGGAGGCAGGTGGCGAGGTTGTCGCCATCTTCGTGGACAACGCCGAACCGGTCGAGTTCGGCCAGCGCCTCTTCGCCATCCGATCAAGCAGCCCGGAGTGAAAGTGTGATGGGTCTGGTTGCGACGACAAGACGCCAGATACAAGGCGCCGCGACGACGGCGATGCTGAATGCATCGTCGAGGAGTGGCAACGCCGCAGATGGCCTCTTGTCGCCGCAACCCGCAGGGCGCTTGGGGGTTGCCGCCGCGAGAGCCACGCGCCAGGCCCATCACACTTTCGCTCCGGCCTGCTATGGGGTAACCCCGTGTTCCAGTCGATCCTGATCGCGAATCGGGGGGAGATCGCCCTCCGGATCATCTGGGCCTGCCGCGAGCTCGGGGTCAAGACGGTGGCGGTGTACTCGCAGGCCGATCGGGACTCGCTGCACGTCAGCTTCGCCGACGAGGCGATCTGTATCGGCCCGCCGCCGGCGGTGGACTCGTACCTGAATATCCCGTCGGTGATCTCCGCCGCCGAAATCATGGGCGTCGACGCGATCCATCCCGGCTACGGGTTCCTGGCCGAAAACGCCGAATTCGCCGAGATCTGCGAGAGCTGCGGTCTGACGTTCATTGGCCCGAGCACCGACGCGATCCGCGATATGGGCGATAAGGCGGTGGCCCGCAACACGATGGCGGCCGCCGGGTTGCCGATCATCCGCGGTAGCGACGGCGCCATTGCGGACGAGAACGAGGCTGCCACGTTCGCCGAGGAGATCGGCTACCCGGTGTTGTTGAAGGCAGCCGCGGGCGGCGGTGGCAAAGGCATGCGGGTCGTTCTGACCCGTGAAGAGCTCTCCAATGCATTCCGCACCGCCAGCGCCGAGGCCGAGGCGGCTTTCGGATCGCGGGACATCTACGTCGAGAAGTACATCGCCCGCCCGCACCACATCGAGGTCCAGTTGCTCGGCGACAAATACGGCAACCTGGTGCACCTGGGCGAGCGCGAGTGCAGCGTGCAGCGCAAGTACCAGAAGCTCGTCGAGGAGACGCCGGCTCCGGCGCTGTCCGACGAGCTGCGCGAGCAGATCTGGGCCGATGCCGTCAAGGGAGCCCGCGCCATCGACTACAGCAGCGCCGGAACCATGGAGTTTCTCGTCGACCCGGCCGGGGAGCACTACTTCATGGAGATGAACACGCGCATCCAGGTCGAGCACCCGGTGACCGAGCAGGTCACGCTCGTCGATCTGATCAAGCAACAGATCCACGTTGCTGCCGGCGAGAGGCTCCCGTTCGGCCAGCCGGACATCAAGTTCCGCGGCCACTCGATCGAGTGTCGGGTCAACGCCGAACATCCGGAGACGTTGGCCCCGAGCCCGGGGCAAATCACCGCCTTCAACGTTCCCAAGGGGCCCGGTGTCAGGGTCGACACGGCGGCTCACGAGGCAGCGTTCATCTCGCCGTACTACGACTCGATGATCGCCAAGGTGATCGTGCACGCTTTCAATCGGGAGGAAGCCCTGGTGCGTATGCGTCGCGCCTTGAGCATGTTCGTTATCCAGGGCATCGACACCAGCCTGCCGCTGTTGCAACGTATTCTCGATCATCCCGGCTTCACGGCCGGTGACTACGACACCCATCTGATCGACGAATTGCTCCCCGCGACCCGACCGAAAGCGGCGGAAAGGGCAGGCTCCTGAACGCCGCGCACCCGCACCGTCTCCCATCGCCGGTTTTGCCGATCATCGATTCGCTCGCCACCACGGCGCTCGTTGACGGGGCGGCGGTGCTCTCAGCCTTGTTCGGATCTCGAGGCCCGGAGTACGTCACCCGGCAGCTGATGGAGGTGGCCGAGGCCGCTTTCGAACTGCGCCGCGATTGACGCGGTCCGGGGGGGGCGCATAGAGTCCGGCCTCATGACAAAGACTGAGAGCTTCACCTCGAGGTGGGCGTTGCTGATCGCCGCCTTGGGCATGGCCGTGGGTACCGGCAACATCTGGCGGTTTCCGCGCATCCTGGCCACCAACGGCGGCGGTGCCTTTCTGATCCCGTTGCTGATCTTCCTGTTCTTATGGGCGATTCCGTTGCTGATGGTGGAGATTGCGATGGGCCGGCATACCCGCAAGGGCGTGGTCGGGGCGTTCGGCAGGTTGATGGGCCGCCAGGCGACATGGATGGGCGCCTTCGTTGGCTGGTGCACGATGGCGATCACCTTCTACTACTCGGTGGTCGCCGGCTGGTGCGTTAAATATCTGATCGCGTCGGCTACCGGCGAGCTGTCTGGCGTCGACGGAACGGCCTACTGGGAAGGGGTCCAGACCACCGTCTGGCAGCCGGTGTTCTTCCATTTCGTCGCCATGGCGGCGTGTGCACTCATCCTCTACCGGGGTGTGGTTGCCGGCATCGAGCGCGCCAGCAAGGTGCTGATTCCTGCCCTCTTCGTGCTCCTGATGGTCGCCGCGGTCCGCGCCTTGACGTTGCCGGCGGCGGAGGGGGCGGGCGGTCCGATGGCCGGCCTCGAGTTCCTCTTCAACCCCAACTGGTCCGACCTGCTCAACTACGAGATCTGGTTGCAGGCGTTGACGCAATCGGCGTGGTCAACCGGAGCCGGGTGGGGCCTGATGGTCACCTACGCGGTGTACTCGCACAAGAAGGACGATATCGTCGGCACCGCAATGACGATCGGTTTGGGCAACAATTCCGCCTCGATGCTGGCGGCGCTCGCTATCATTCCCACGGTGTTCGCTGTGTTGCCTCTTGCCGAAGCCCAGAGCGTGCTGCGCGATAGCGGTCCGGCGAGCACCGGGTTGAGCTTCATCTGGGTACCGACGTTGTTCGGCGAGATTCCCGGCGGCCAGTTCTTCATGACGCTGTTTTTCCTCGCCCTGGTGGTGGCGGCGTTCTCGTCGATGATCGCCATGCTGGAGCTCGGTGTGCGCATCTTCATGGACTTCGGCATGACGCGCCAGCGCGCCGTGACCTCGGTGGCTGTCGGCAGCGTCGTACTCGGCATCCCTTCGGCGGTCAACCTGAGCTTCTTCAGCAACCAGGACGCGGTCTGGGGGATCGGGCTGATGGTCTCCGGGTTCTTCTTCGCCGTCGCGGTCGGCAAGTTCGGGGCCGCGCGGTTCCGCGAGGAGCTCATCGAGCCGGCCGACAACGACTTTCGCGTTGGGCGCTGGTTCGACTTCGCCATCAGGGTGCTGGTGCCGCTGCAGTTCACCGTGCTGATCACCTGGTGGCTCTATCAGACAGCGACCTCGGCAGAGGCATGGTGGAATCCATTCGGTGTCTTTACGCTCGGGACCTGCCTGTTCCAGTGGGGCGTCGTCTTGTTGATCTTCTACCTGGCGAACAACCGGATGGCCGCCGCGACGTTGGGCGACGAACCGGCGACTGGCTGATGATGCCGCCGCTCGAGAGAGGGTAGTCATGCAAACGACCACGTTGGTCTTCATGGTCTTGGTGCTCGGAGTGCTGTGGGGCGGATTCGCGGCCTTGTTGGCGCGCTCGATGAGAGCCGAGAAGCGGCGTTCTGCGGGTGCGATGGATACGACGAACGGTGGAGGAAACGGTGACTGACCAGGCGGCAAGGGGTGAGTGGGGATCAAGAGTAGGGTTTCTCCTGGCCGCCGCCGGCTCGGCGATTGGCCTCGGGAACATCTGGCGCTTCACCTACATCATGGGGGAGAACGGCGGTGCTGCCTTCATTCTCGTGTACCTCGCCTGCATCGCTCTGATCGGTATCCCCGTGTTTTTGGCTGAGCTCGTTATCGGACGACACACTCGCCTCAATCCGGTGGGAGCCTTCGCGGCCATCAAGCCCGGCGGGTGGTGGAAGTACGTCGGCGCGCTCGGTGTGCTGGCCGGTGCGTTGTTGCTGTCGTTCTACAGCGTCATCGCCGGCTGGGTCATGGCGTACGCGTTGCGCGCGCCGTTCGGAACGATCAGCGGGCTGGCGAGCCCGGAAGAGTCGGGGGCTTACTTCGACGCCCTTTCCCAAAGCGCTTCCCAGAGCCTCATGTTCCACGCCCTGTTCATGATCGCCACCGTCGTGATCGTGGCCCGGGGGGTCAGGGGCGGCATCGAGCGGGCGAGCAAGATCATGATGCCGATTCTGTTCGTCTTGCTGGCGGCACTGGTCGTGCGCAGCCTGACCTTGGGCGGCGCGGGCGCCGGCATTGACTTCATGCTGCGGCCGGACTTCTCTGTTCTCACGCCGACGGTGGTGCTGATCGCGATGGGCCACGCTTTCTTCACGCTCAGCATCGGCATGGGCACGATGATCACCTACGGCTCTTATCTGACGCCGGAACACAAACTGCCCATGGCGAGCCTGCAGGTCGCCTTCATGGACACGCTGATCGCCATCGCGGCCGGCTTCGCGATCTTTCCGGCGTTGTTCGCGTTCGGCATGGAGCCGTCCGAGGGTCCCGGGCTGGTGTTCGTGACGCTCCCCGTCGTGTTCCACCAGATGCCGGGCGGCATATTGTTCGCCAGCATGTTTTTCGGCTTGTTCTTGATGGCGGCGCTCACCTCGAGCATCTCTTTGCTCGAGGTCGTTGCGGCGTATTTCATCGACGAAGTGGGCTGGCCGCGAGCCCGTACAGCCTTCATCTTGGGCGCCGCAATCTTCGCGCTGGGTATCCCCTCAGCATTGGCGACGGGGCCTTGGGCCGACTGGTCGATCGCCGGCATGCTGGGCGCAACGGCCGGCGAGGGAGCGCTCGGCAGCGTTCGCCTGTTCCAGCTCAACTGGTTCGATCTCATCAGCCACATCGTCTCCGACTACATGCTGCCGATCGGTGGCTTGTTCGTTTGCCTGTTGGTCGGCTGGTTCTGGGACCGCGCCACGGTCGTTGCGGAGGCCCAGCTTGGCAGCCCGGGTTTCAAGGCCGTGACGTTGTGGGTCAACCTGCTACGGTTCGTCGGCCCGGTGGTCGTCGGCGAGGTATTGCTGCTTGGCATTCTTGCCGAATTTCCG
>JADFNY010000060.1 GCA_022563115.1 Acidobacteriota bacterium
CCAACAAAGCGGTGGCGTTGAACGTCATCGGCGACGTCGAAGGCTGCACCGCGATTCTTTACGACGACATGATCGACACCGCCGGCACCCTGACGCAGGGCGCCCAGGCGCTCAAAGAAAGCGGCGCTGCGGCGGTCTACGCCTTTTCAACCCACCCGGTCTTGTCGGGTCCGGCGGTATCCCGTATTGCAGAGGGATGGTTCGACAAGGTCATCGTTACCGACACCATTCCGCTGAACGAACAAGCCGCGGGCTGTTCCGCCATCCTGGTCTTGTCAGTCGCCGAACTGCTGGGCGAGGCGATTCAGAACATCCACGAGGAGACCAGCGTCTCCAGCTTGTTCATCTGAAAGAGAAAGAGCCATGGCTGAAATCGTTATCGAAGCAGAGGCGCGGGAGGCTGGCTCCAGCAACGCGGCGCGGCGCATGCGGCGCGAGGAGAAGTTGCCGGCGGTCGTCTATGGCGGCGACAAGGAATCGAACCCGATCATTCTGAATCCGCGCGAGATCATCTCCGTCCTCAAGTCGGAGTCGGGCCAAAACACGATCTTCAAGCTCAAGGTGGCGGGCGGCTCCGAAGACAACGTGATGATCTTCGACGTGCAGATCGACCCGATCACGCACCACCTGATCCACGCCGACCTCATGCGCATCGCGCTGGACGTCGAGATCGAGGTCTCGGTCCGGCTGCGCATCGTCGGTGAGGCGAAGGGTGTCATCGAAGACGGCGGTGTTCTCGATCATTCCCTCCGTGAGCTGGTGGTCAGCTGCTTGCCGACCAACATTCCGGAGAGCATCGACGTCGACGTCAGCGAGCTCGATATGAACCAGTCGATCAAGGTCGAGGACCTTCAGGTGCCGCCCGACGTAACCGTCGTCACCGAGCCGGACCGCTCCGTGGCCTCGGTGGTGGCGCCGGTTTCCGAGGCTGACCTGGAAGCTGACCTCGGCGTCGAGGGCGAGGAGATCGAGGGCGAGGAGATCGAGGGCGAGGAGCCCGAAGAGGGCGCCGGGGAGGCTCCGGCCGAAGGGGCCGAGGCTGCAAAGCCCGAGGCGGCAGAAGAAGAGAAGAAGTCGGAATAAGAGGAGCACTCCTGAGTGCGAGCTCTTGCCGGCCTGGGGAACCAGGGCGACGAGTACGCCGAGCACCGGCACAATGCCGGCTGGATGCTGTTGGACGTTCTCGAGCGGCGTCATGCGATCATCGAGACCAAGGACTTGGATCGGGTGCAACTGACCCGTATCCGGATGAAGGGACGGCGCGAAGACGGCGGGCCCGCGGAACTGTGGCTCATGCGCTCGATGACGTACATGAACGAAAGCGGCTTGGGCGTGGCCAGGGGATGCAAGGAGTTGGGTCTGAGCCACGAGCAAATCGTCGTGGCATTCGACGACGTCGACCTACCGCTCGGCAAGGTGCGGCTCCGTGAAAGCGGCGGCTCGAGCGGGCAGAACGGGATGAAGTCGGTCATCGATGTCCTCGGAACGCAGAAGATCCCGCGGCTCCGGCTGGGGATCCGCGGCGAAAACGTAGCGGCGGGTACCGCCGACTACGTACTGAGTCGCTTCGACAAGAACGAAAGAGACACAGCGGCGGAGATGATCGAAGAAGCCGCCGACGCCGTGGAGATGGTCCTTCGCTTCGGACTCATCGCGGCGATGAATCGTTTTAACTGAAACAGAGGAGTTCGAGCCGAATGGACACCCAGACGTTGACCCAGCTAGCCCCGATCCTGGGCGCCGTTGGACTGGCGATCGCGCTGGCGATCCTGTTCATCGTCAAGCGCATGCCGGTGGCGAGCGAGGAGATGGCCGAGCTCGGTGAGAAGATTCACCGGGGGGCGATGGTCTTTCTGCGCAGCGAGTACAGCCTGCTGCTGATCTTCGTGGTGGTGGTTGCCGGGCTGCTGTCCGCGTTCGTCAATCCGATCACCGCGGCCGCCTTCGTTACCGGGGCCTTGGCGTCGATGGGCGCCGGTCTTGCGGGCATGACGGCGGCGACCAGCGCCAACGTTCGCACCACCAGCGCGGCAGCCAGTAAGGGGCAGGAAGCCGCGTTGATGGTCGCCTTCCTCGGTGGTTCGGTCATGGGCCTGTCGGTTGCCAGCCTCGGCCTGCTCGGTGTCGGCACCTGGTTCCTGTTGTACGGAAGCCCCGACACTGCGTCGTACATCAACGGCTTCGCCATGGGTGCCTCGTCGATCGCGCTGTTTGCCAGGGTCGGCGGAGGCATCTACACCAAGGCGGCCGACATCGGCGCCGACCTCGTCGGCAAGGTCGAGGCCGGCATTCCCGAGGACGACCCGCGCAACCCCGGCGTCATCGCCGACAACGTCGGCGACAACGTCGGTGACGTGGCCGGTATGGGCGCCGACATCTTCGAGTCCTACGTCGGCTCGATGATCGCGACGATCGCCATCGGCGCGACCCTGGGCGCCCCCCAGCTCGCGGCGCTGATGGCAGAGGGCAGCCAGCTGGTGGGCGGTGCCAGGACGACGGCGCTAATGAGCCTCCCTCTGGTGATGGCGATGATCGGCCTGGTCGCGTCGCTTCTCGGGATCGCCTCGATGGGCTGGTTCAAGAACACCAACCCGGCCGGCGCCCTGCGGTGGGCACCGGCGTTCGCCGCCGTCCTGTTTCTCGGTGGCGCCTACGCCTTTATCAGCAGCAGCGGCCTGAACGAGAGAATCTGGCTCGCCGTCCTAGCCGGCACCTTTGCGGGGTTGGCTATCGGTTGGATCACCGAGTACTACACGGCCGGCAAGCCGATCCGCGACATCGCCGCGGCGAGCGAGACCGGCGCGGCGACCAACATCATCCAGGGGCTGGCCATCGGTCTGAAGTCGTGTGCCGCCCCGGTCTTGATGATCTGCTTCGCCATCTGGGCCGCCAACGAGACCGCCGGTCTGTACGGCATCGGCATTGCCGCCGTCGGCATGCTGGCGACGGTCGGGATCACGATGAGCGTCGATGCCTACGGCCCCATCGCCGACAACGCCGGCGGCATTTCGGAGATGTCCGGCCTCGGCCCCGAGGTTCGCAAGATCACCGACGGGCTCGATGCGGTCGGCAACACGACCGCTGCTATCGGCAAGGGGTTTGCCATCGGCTCGGCGGCGCTCACCGCCCTGGCCTTGTTCTCTGCCTACACCCAGGCGGTCAACCAGCAGCTGATCGCCGCGGGTGGCGAGGCGCTGACGATCCTCCTCACCGACCCGTTCGTCGTCATCGGCCTGCTGATCGGCGGCATCATTCCGACCCTGGCCGGGGGCATGACGATGACCGCCGTCGGCCGCGCCGCCTCGGAGTTGGTCGAGGAAATCCGCCGCCAGTTCCGCGAGATTCCTGGCATCATGGAGGGCACCGGCGAACCCGATTCCGATCGCTGCGTCGAGATCGTCACCAAGGCGGCGCTCCGGGAGATGATTCCGCCCGGCCTGCTCGCCGTCACCGCCCCGGTTGTCGTTGGTTTCATCCTCGGCCCGGCGGCGCTCGGCGGCCTGCTCGCCGGCGCGACGGTCGTCGGTGTATTGCTCGCCCTGATGATGGCCAATGGCGGCGGCGCTTGGGACAACGCCAAGAAGTACATCGAAGCGGGCCACCACGGTGGTAAGGGCTCGGAAGCGCACAAGGCGGCCGTCGTCGGCGATACCGTCGGCGATCCGTTCAAGGACACGTCTGGCCCGTCTATGAACATCCTGATAAAGTTGATGTCTGTCGTTTCACTGGTCATCGTCCCGCTGATCATTTAGCAGGCGGTGGTGAAAGACAGCGGCCGACCCTTTCAAGAACATATCTCGCAACTCCTCGCCCTGGCTTACCAGGGCCTGAGACCGAGAGGAGATCCATGCCGAATCTCTACGAAACACTTCTGATCGTGACCCCCGAGGCGGACGACGAGGGGGTCAACGCCGTCATCGGCGACCTGCGCGCCACCATCGAGTCCGACGGCGGAACCGTGCTGCAGGCGGGCGTATGGGGGCGCCGCAAGCTCGCCTACATGGTGAAGGGCAAGACCGAGGGCATCTACGTCCTGATCTATGCCGACGGTGAGAGAACCTTGCCGGCTGCTCTCAAGGACCGCATGAAGCTCGACGAGTCGGTGATTCGCTCGATGGTCGTGCGTCTAGAGGACCTGCAGGAAACCGAGGCGCGGCAGCAGATCGCCGAGGTTGACCACGCCGGGGACGCCGCCGATATCGAGGTGCAGCGCGTCGCCGCCGAGCGGCGGCACGAAGCGGAGGCCGTTGCCGCCACCATGTCGCTCGATGAGATCGTGGCCGCCGAGGAAGCAGAGGCGGAGGTTGTTGCCGAAGCTGCTGATTCAGATGAAGGCGAGCCCGACGATGATGCGGAAGCCGCCGGCGGCGACGATGAAGCGCCGGTCGACGACGCCGCGCCGGCCGAAGACGCCGCGCCCGTCGACGAGAGCGCCGACGATGCGCCGGCCGAAGACGCCGCGCCCGTCGACGAGGGCGACGATGAAGCGCCGGCCGTTGATTCCGCCGACGGCGCCGGCGACGCAGACGATTCCGACGACAAAGAGAAGGAGAGCTAACGATGGCAAGAGGATTCGGGCGAGGCCGTCGGCGCCGCAACAAGTACCTCAAGGACGACGTCCCGTACATCGACTACAAGAACGTCGAGTTGCTGGACCACTTCATTATGGACCGCGGTAAGATCCAGCCGCGCCGCACCAACGGCAACAGCGCCAAGGTGCAGCGCATGCTGACCCGCGCCATCAGGCGGGCCCGCGAGATCGCGCTGCTGCCGTTCACCACGAGTTGAGACCATGAAGCTGATTCTCCAGGAAACGGTCGACAACCTCGGTGGGCCCGGGGATCTCGTCGAGGTCAAGGCAGGGTACGGGCGCAACTTCCTGTTGCCGCAGGGCCTCGCCGTGGTGGCCACCGCCGCCAACGAGCTCATGGTCGAGGAGCTGCAGGCGAAGCGCGCCGAGCACGAGGAGGCCGCCAAGGCGGCGGCACAGGCGCTGGCCGCCAGCCTCAGCGGCGTCTCGGTCAACGTCAAGCGCAAGGTTTCCGAGGGCGACACGCTCTACGGATCGGTCACCGCTGCCGACATCGCCGAGGCGCTCGCCGAAGAGGGCTTCGAGGTCGGCAAGGACCAGATCAGGCTGGAGCACGCGATCAAGGCGTTGGGCGTGTACGAGGTCACATTGCACCTGCCCTACGGCGTCGAAGCCACCATAAAGCTTTGGGTGGTTAAGGACGAAACCGAGTAGCGGCGAGGCGAGAAGCGGCGATATCGGGTCATCTGCGGCGTTGCAGCTCCTCGACGATACTTTGTATCGCCTGCGTCGCGGCGCCTTGCAGCTGACCCGATCTCGCCACTCTCGCGCGATGGAAAAGGTTCGGGTCGCGGGGGTGCCCGTAACGGTACCCCCGGGGAGTTTTTTGGCATCCCGCTAGTACTCGCGCGCCATCCCGCTCGCGCAGTAGCCACCCGTTGAGAAGTCCGGGCTAGAGGCGTGCTTCATTTCTGGACGGATTTTTCGCGGCTGCTAGACTGGCTCAATGGCTGACGAGCTGACCAAAGGACGGACGCTGCCGCACAATTTGGAGGCGGAGCGGTCTGTTCTCGGCGCCATCCTGCTCGACAACGCGGCCGTTAATCCCGCCGGCGAGACCCTCATTCCCGAGGATTTCTACGGCGAAGCGCACCGCGTCGTCTTCGAGGCGATGGTGGCGCTTTCGGAGGACAATTCCCCCATCGACCCGGTGACGGTGGCGGAGCGTCTCGAGCGCTCCGGTCAGCTCGAGCGCGCCGGCGGCCTGGGCTATCTCTCGACCCTGATGGATGGGCTGCCGCGGGCACTGAACGTGGCGCAATACGCCCACATCGTCAAAGACAAGTCGTCGTTGCGGAACCTCATCTCGTCGGCGAACGCCATTATTACCTCGGCGATCGCCGGCGACGAGGACACCGACGACATCATCGACCAGGCCGAGCGGCGCATCTTCGAGATCGCTGAGGACAAGGTCAAGCGCGGCTTCCTGTCGATCCAGGATCTCGCCGGCGAGACCAAGCACCAGCTCGAGGAGCTGCACCAGCGGCGCGAGTTCATCACCGGCGTGCCGACCGGCTTCAAGCGCCTCGACACGCTGACCGCGGGCCTGCAGGCTGGCGACCTGATCATCATCGCGGGACGGCCGTCGATGGGCAAGACGGCGCTGGCTCTCAACATCGCCCAACACGTCGCGCTGCGGCACGATGGGTCGGTGGGCATCTTCTCGCTCGAGATGTCGACCCAGCAGCTCATCCGTCGGCTGATGTCGTCGGAGGCACAGGTCGACAACCACAAGCTGGCTACCGGATTCCTCTCCGACAAGGATCTCAACGACCTCCTCAACGCGTTGCAATACCTGGCTTCCGCGAAGATCTTCGTCGATGACACCGCCAACCCGTCGTTGCTGGAGATGCGGTCCAAGGCGCGGCGGCTGAAGGCGGAGCACGGCCTCGACCTGCTGATCATCGACTACCTGCAGCTAATGAGCCTTGGCCGCTTCGAGAACCGCAACCTCGAGATCGGCGCGATATCGAGGGCCTTGAAGGGATTGGCCAAGGAGCTCGAGCTACCGGTGATCGCGCTGTCGCAGCTATCGCGCGCCCCGGAGGCACGCTCCGAGCACCGGCCGCAGCTTTCCGACCTTCGCGAATCCGGAAATTTGGAGCAGGACGCCGACGTGGTCTCGTTCATCTACCGCGAAGAGGTCTACAACTCCGACCCGGCCGTCCAGGGCACCGCCGAGCTGATCATCGCCAAGCAGCGCAACGGCCCCATCGGCACGGTGCCGCTGGCCTTCCTGAAGCAGTACACCACCTTCAAGGACCGCGAGGACCGCGACGAACCTTGGGGGGCGGGCGGTTCGTGAACAGAGCACGCTGCAGGGGCGGCGCTGCACGGTCATCTACGGCGTTGCCGCTCCTCGACGATGCTTTGCATCGCCTGCGTCACGGCGCCTTGTAGCTGGCCGCGCATCACCATCCCTGCAGCATGCTCTATTCACGAACCGCCCGCCGGATGTTGTTAACAGGGAGCTGAAGAACTCCCGGGTAGTGGGGGACTAAAAGTCCCCCACTACCAACTCCCGACGGAGTTCTTCAGCTCCCTGTTAATGTCAAACCATGGGGAATCCGGCGGGTAAGTGGGCCTCTGAGCTTCGACCGACGTGGGTCGAGATCGACCTTGATGCGTTGGCGCGCAACTACGCTCGGGTGCGTGAACTGGTGGCTCCGCGCCGGGTTTGGTGTGTGGTCAAGGCAGACGCCTACGGCCATGGGGCCGTGCCTGTAAGCCGCCGTTTGGCAGCGGAGGGCGCCGATGCGTTCGCCGTCGCCACCGTCGATGAGGGCATCGAGTTACGCGAGGCGGAGATCGGCGGCGACATCCTTGTGATGGCGGGAGTCGAGCCCCTACCCGAAGGTGGGGCCGGTGGGGCCCCAGAAATCGCCTGCGAGGCGGTAGGCAACGACCTCGACGTGGCGGTGTGGAGCCGGGCGGCGGCGGAAATGCTCGGTGACGCGACGCGGCGGGCCGGGGGTGCCCCGTGCCGCGTTCACCTCAAAGTGGACACTGGGATGGGCCGTCTCGGCGTGCTGGTCGCCGAGGCACCGGGCGCTGCTGTCGAGTTGACCTCTCAGATCGCGGCGATCGACGGGATCGACCTGGTCGGTGTGTTCTCGAATCTGGCCGCGGCGGATGCCGGGCCCGATGACCCGTGCAGCGAGCACAACCTCGTCCAAGTGGAGCGGTTCGTCGGCTTTTGCCGCGCCCTCGACGAGCGAGGCGTGCTGCCGGCGCGCCGCCATCTGAGCAACAGCGCCGCGATCCTGCAGCACGATGCGGCGTGGGACGCCGACTGGTGCACCGGGGTCCGGCCCGGAATCTCGCTGCTCGGGGTGCGTTCCTTTCGCGGCAGCGTAACCTTCGAGCTCGAGTCCGTTATGTCTTGGCACAGCGCCGTAGCTGCGGTGCGTGACCTGCCGGAAGGTTGGCCGATCGGTTATGGAGGACATCGCCGGGCGGAGCGCGATTGTACGATCGCAGTGGTGCCCGTGGGGTACCATGATGGCTTTCCGCGCGCCCTTTCCGACCATGCAGAAGTTCTGGTCGGCGGGCGGCGTGCCCAGGTGGTGGGAGCGATCAGTATGGATCTGACCCTCGTCGACATCACCGGAATTCCCGGAGTCAGCGGAGGGACTCCGGTTGTTTTGCTCGGCTCGAGGGACGACCCGGGGGTAGAGCCGATAGGTGCGGAGGAAATGGCCCAACGGGCCGGGTCGATCGCGCACGAGGTCCTGTGCCGTATCGGCAGCCGCGTACCGCGGCGATTCGTAGGCCGGGAGTCGTGAAGGGGCTGATCGAAGGAATCGGCGGGTTTGTGGTCGAGGTCCTCGAGGAGACCGGCCGCACCGGGATGCTGTTGCTCCAGAGCATCGCCACGCTGCGGCGCCCGCCCTACTACATCAGGGTGTTGTTCGAGCAAATGCTCGAGGTCGGGGTCCGGTCGATACCGATCGTGGTGGTCACCGCCGTGTTCAGCGGCGCGGTTTTCGCGCTGCAGACCTGGGAGGGGTTTGAGAGCTATGGAACGACCAGCTTTGTCGGACCGGTAGTCGCGATGGCGATTACCCGCGAGATGGTGCCTGTTCTCACCTCGCTGATGGTGTCGGGCCGAGCCGGAGGGGCGATGGCGGCGGAGATCGGTACCATGGTCGTCACCGAGCAGGTCGACGCCCTGCGCACCATGGCCGTCGATCCGGTCGAGTACCTCGTCGTGCCCCGCATCCTGGCGACCGTGTTCATGCTGCCGGTGACGGTGCTCATCGGCGACATGCTCGGCCTCTGGGGCGGCTCGCTGGTGGTCGTAAATCTTCATGGTTCGAGCCCCACGGCTTACTGGGACGGAGTCTGGGGGGCCCTTGCCCTCAGAGACCTCAACAGCGGGTTGATCAAAGCGGCGGTGTTCGGCCTGCTGATCGCGCTGTTCGGTTGCCAGAACGGATTTCACACCAGCGGCGGTGCCCAGGGCGTGGGCCGCGCCACGACGCGGGCGGTGGTCAGCGGCAGCATGTCGATCCTGATCACCAACTTTTTCCTCACCAAGATATTGCTCTGATGACCGCACACGACAGCGAATTCGAGGTCGCCGCCAACGACGATGAACCTCGGGTCGCCGACGGCGGCGATGAGCCTCAGGCCACCGACGGCGGAACCGAGCCGCTCATCAGGGTCGAAGGCCTGCACAAGTCGTTCGGCGACCTCGAGGTCCTGCGCGGCGCCGACCTGTCGGTTTCCAAGGGTGAGTCGATGGTCGTCATTGGCGGCAGCGGCACGGGGAAGAGCGTCCTGATCAAGCACATCATCGGGCTGTTGCGCCCGGATGAGGGGAAGGTCACGGTCGACGGGCGGGTGGTTGCCCAGTTGAGACGGTCGGATCTCGGCGAGTTGCGCCGCGGCATGGGGATGTTGTTCCAGTACGCGGCGCTCTTCGACTCGATGACGGTGGGCGATAACGTCGCCTTCGCGTTACGCCAGCACACCCGCATGAACGCGGCGGAGATCGCCGATCGCGTCGAGGAGGTGCTCGCCATGGTCGGGTTGTCGGGGGTGCAGGAGAAGTGGCCGGCGGAGTTATCGGGCGGCATGAAGAAGCGCGCCGGGTTGGCCCGCGCCCTCGCCCTCGGCCCCCAGATTGTCCTCTACGACGAGCCCACAACCGGGCTCGACCCCATTCTCGCCGACCAGATCAACGACTTGATCCTCGACTTCCATCAGCGGCTCCATGTCACTTCGGTGACGATCACCCACGACATGATCTCGGCCTACAAGATCGGCGATCGAATTGCGATGCTACACGAGGGCCGCATCGAGGAGGTCGGTACGCCGGAAGAGATCCAGAACAGCAGCAACCCGGTCGTCCAACAGTTCATCCATGGCCGGGCGGAAGGGCCCATTACGACCAGGTAGCCCCGGGGAGCGACATCATGAGCGTGGAACTGAAGGTAGGCGCGGTTGTTCTGGTTGCCATCGCGGTGGCGGCCGGCTTTATCCTCAACATGAATGACACGGCGGGCTTCTTCGGGTCGCCGACCGACGTGTACCGCGTCGAGGTGCGATTCAACAGCGTCTCCGGCCTCGGCACCGACGCTATCGTTCGCCTGGCCGGCGTCTATATCGGACGTGTCGAGAACATCGGCCTGACCGACGACGGCCGGGCCGTGGTGACCCTGAGGATCGGGAACGGTGTCATCCTGCGCGCCGACGCGACCGCTTCGGTCGCTTCCCAAGGAATGCTCGGGGAGAAGTACTTGGAGATCGCCGCCGGGACATCGACAAGCCCCGTGGTCACCGATGGCGGCTCGATTCTCCCCGGCGCGGCGGTTTCTATCGACCAAATGGTGGTGGTCATGAACAACATCGCCGCCGACGCGCAGGAGATGACCAACGCGCTGAGCAACGTCTTCGGCAGCGAGGCCGGTGAGACCCGCATGCAGGCGATCCTCGAAAACACCGAGGCGCTGGTCCGCGACCTCGGGCAGATCGCGCGCGGCAACCAGGCGGCGATCGCCGCCAGCATGACCAATATCGAAGGGCTCACCGAGGCGCTGGCCGAGTCGGTCCCGGTGATGATCGAGAACTACCGGTCGCTCGCCACCGAGGCCGCGTCGCTGGTCGCCGACAATGAAGACGGGGTCAGTGCCACGATTGCGGAGGTGCGCGACCTCATCGCCGGCGTCGACCGCTCGGTCCTGCAGCTCGAGGAGATCTTGCAGAAGATCAACACCGGGGACGGCACGGCGGCGCAGCTGATCAATACTTCGGACACCATCGACAAGGTCAACGACGCGCTCGATACGATCGACGACTCGCTGGCGGCGTTCGACTCGTTCTTCAACCGCGTCGGCTCGACGCAGTTCAGCTTCAGCCTGCGCTCGGAGTGGTACGCCTCCGACGAGGCGACCAAGAACTACTTCGGCTTTCGCGTCGGGCTGGGTGCGAGCAACACACGGGGCTTCATCGTCGAGCTCGTCAACGACAACATCGGGTTGCCGGTCGTCGAGACGTTCCTCACCGAAACGCTCGATTCCAGCGGCGGAGTCGTTGGCTTCGACATTACCCGGGTGACGTCGCGCGACGACGCCTTCAAGTTGTCTGCATTGTTTGCGTCTCGGTTCACCAACTGGCAGTTCCGTGGCGGCCTGATGGAGAACGAGGCGGGCGTCGGCATCGACTACTTCGTAGGTTCTGATCGGCTGCGGTTCACGCTCGAGGGCTGGGACTTCGGCCGCAACCCGGATCCCCACTTGAAGTTCCGCGGCCAGGTCGACATCTTGGACCGGTTGTTCGTCAGCGTCGGCGCCGACGACCTCTTGTCGAGCGATTTCCGCCAGTTCTTCATCGGCGCGGGCTTCAAGTTCCGCTAGCAGGGTGGTAGCAGGCGGTGGTGAACGTGTGATGGGTCTGGTTGCGACGACTGCGAACATCGCCGGCAGGGTGCTGGTTTTCGGCGGCATGGGGCAGGTCGGCCAGGGGTTGGTGCGCCAGGCTGGAGAAGGCGCCGTCGTTGCTTTGGGTCGCGAGCATGCCGACCTGACCGACGCCGCGGCCGTCGAAGCGGTGCTCGATGAATACGACCCGGCCGTGGTCGTCAACGCCGCCGCCTTCCAGCCCGTCGATCTGTGCGAGAGCGAGCTTCGGCAGGCCTTCGCGCTCAACTCGCTGGCGCCGGGAATGTTGGCGGCGGCGTGCGAGCGGCGCGATATCCGGTTGATCCACCTGTCGACCGACTATGTTTTTGGCAGCGCGCAACAGACTCCCTATGCGGAGAGCGACTGTCCCCGCCCGCTGAGCGTCTATGCCAGGTCGAAGCTCGCCGGGGAGCACGTGGTGCTGACCGCGAGCCCACGGCATTGCGTCGTGCGGACGTCGTCGGTCTACGGGCGAACCCTGCCTGGCCGCGGCACGTCGCCGTTCGTCGAGCGCATGTTGCGACGCGCCATGGACGAAGAGCCGACCCGTGTGGTCGACGATCAGGTGGTCAGCCCGACCTACGCGGAAGATCTGGGCGCCGCCCTCTGGACCCTCGCCGGCAGCGACAGGGCGGGGCTCTTCCATATGGCGGGCGGCACCCCGGCATCGTGGTACGAGGTCGCCGAGCGGGTGTTCAGGTTTGCCGGTCGCCTCGACTTGCTCGGCCGCACGACGACGGAAGAATTCGGCGCCGCGGCGCCGCGACCGTCGTACTCGGCGTTGCGCAGCGAACGTTGGAGCGAGCTCGGCATCGACCCGTTGCCGGGAATCGACGACGGCCTCGAGCGACACCTGGCAACCGCGCATCCGGAGCTCGCCGGCTAGCAGGTCCCGGAAGTTCTTCAGCACCCGGCTAACGGCGCAGGTCAGTTAATCTTCACTTCGATGCGCTTGGGCTGCGCTTCCTCCGTCTTCGGCAGGACGACGTTCAGGACGCCGTTGCCGAAATGGGCTTCGATCTTGTCGTGGTCGATCGAGTCGGGAAGCGGGAAGCTGCGGTAGAAGGAGCCGTAGCTCGACTCGATGCGGCGGTAGTCGCCGTCGGTGTCTTCCTTCTCCAGCCGCTTCTCACCTTGAATCGTCAGCTGGCCCTTGTCGACGGTCAGCTCGACGTCCTCCTCGGCAAGGCCAGGGAGCTCGGCGCGCAACGTGATCTGGCTCTCG